>DASUBD010000448.1:0-6789 GCA_035763445.1 Candidatus Angelobacter sp. | reverse complement strand
TCAAGTCCGCCCGCTGGTTCCCCCGCAACTCGAGCTTGATCTCCGCGACGGCCATGCCTGGGTAGGCGTGATTCCTTTCTGGATGAGCGGTATTCGCGCCCGCGCCACGCCTGCCATCCCGGGCTTGAGCACCACTCCCGAGCTCAACGTGCGGACCTACGTCAGTTATCACGGCATTCCCGGCGTTTACTTCTGGAGCCTCGACTGCGCCAGCCGCCTCGCCGTCTGGGGAGCGCGCACCTTCTATCATCTTCCTTACTTCAACGCGTCCATGTCCGTGCAGAACGCGGGAGAGAGCTTTTCTTACCGCTGCACGCGCCAGGAAGATCCAAGGCCGGCAGAATTTCGCGCCACTTACAGGCCTATTGCCCCCGCGCGCCAGCGAGAAAAAAGCACCATGGAGTATTTCCTCACTGAGCGCTACTGCCTTTACACCGTGCACCGCGGCAAAGTGCTGCGCGCTTACATCCATCACCTTCCATGGCCGCTGCAGGATGCTCAAGCCGAAATCGAACTCAACACCATGGCCCAGGCTGCCGGAATCCATCTTCCCGCCACGCCACCTCTGCTTCACTTCTCCCGCGACCTTGAAGTGCTGGTTTGGTGGCCGGATCTCGCTTGATTGCCTCTTTTTCAATCCCGAGCGTAGCGAGGGATCCGTATGGATTTACATGCTCTTCGGGCGAGCACTTTCCAGAAAGCCACGTTCTGATCCGCGTTCATCCGCCGTTGATCAGCCGTAAGAACTTGCCTTCCGATCACGGCGATGACGCGCGACCTGTCCCGGCGAAGCCGTGGATGCGGTCGATGTCGACGATTTTGCATCTTGGTAAACCTTAGTGGCTACCCCACCCTCCCCGTCAACCCCGAAAAATATAGACTTACACCATTCAACCCCGGAGTTGATTTTTGCTTTTCATCGCGCAGCCGGAGCCGCCTGAACCTAAAATTTACTTTGCAGTTAACATGCGGCTCAGGGGCTGAGTGCTGATTTGCTGAGCCTGCCCCGGCGAGCCGTGGGTGCTCTTTGCTAATTGTCAATGACCATTTTCCATCCGCCCTGGGGCGTGGAGATTTTCGTCAGCAGCCAGGAGCTAGTCGCTGGCAGCTTTGCACCAAAATCTACTCATGTTAGCATGCTTCTCGCGGCGAATCAATTGCGAATAAGGACAATGCCGAATGCGGCTGCAAAAGTAGTCCCACGTGCGCTTCTTGCTCTGGCTAATTGCCAATGGCTAAATGCTAATACTGCCTCAGCAACCAATCTTGGCTCACTCTTTAGCGGTCCTTCCTTCTTTGCTTCTCCTGCTTCCGGCACAATGACCGGCGGCCGGGATGCATCCAGCACGCCCGATTCCGGAAACGTGACGGTGACCGTCAATGGGACCAACTACTCTGTCTCCTTTGGCGCCGGCTCCACATCGTCTGGTATCGCAAGCGGTTTAGCTCCCCTGATTTCGGCAGGAACCTGGGCCAACGCCACGGTCAACGGCAGCCAGATTAATCTCACCAGCAAGACTCCAGGAACGGCGGGTGACTATTCGCTTTCCGCCTCATACACCTGGAACACTACGCAGTTCACCAATCCATCCTTCACCACCAGCACCTCCGGTTCGTCTCTTTCCGGAGCTCTTGATTCGAGCGCTCTCAATAACCAGCCGTTCGTCACCGTCTATCAGTACGACCTGCTCAACAATCTTACTCGCGTCGATCAAAAAGCCTCAGGCGCGGGCAGCAGCCAATGGCGCACGCGCCTTTTTACCTACGACTCTCTCTCGCGCCTGCTTACCGCCCTGAATCCTGAGACGGGGACGATCTGCTATGGCACATGGTCGGGCTCAAACTGCCTCAGCGGCTATGACGCTGACGGGAATCTGCTGAGCAAGACTTCTCCGGCGGCGAATCAACTCGCCCCGTCCACTGCTACTACCATCGCATCGTTCACGTACGACGCTCTGAATCGCGTCCTCACCAAAAGCTTTGCGGGCAACGGATACACAGAAACCACGCCCACCGCCACCTACGGTTATGACATTCCCTGTTGCGGCGTCGCCCAGTCCAATGCCATTGGCCATCTCGCGTATGCAACCTTTGGGAACACCGAACTGGTTTACCAGTACGACACCATGGGCCGCCAGAAGGTGATCTTTGATTGCCCGCCCAGCGGCATTCAGCGCGGTTTCTGTTACAGCATGAGCGCCACTTATAACCAGATCGGCGGTTTTGCCACGCTCACCTATCCTGACGGTTCAACCACCATCAACTACACGCCCGATGCGGCCGGGCAGATGGTCTCGGCCGTCGATACCGCTCACTCCATTAATTACGTCACCGGAGCGAACTACACTCCCGCGGGAATGCTCTCCGGGATGACCAACGGCGCTTCCATCGCCAATGTTTACCAGTACAACCAGAGACTGCAGATCTGCCGCATCACCGCCAGCACCACCGGGCTCACGCCCGGCGACTGTGTAACCCCGGGCAATACAGGCAACCTGCTCGATCTGAAATATGACTTCCACATCGGCAACGGCACAGCCGGAAGCGGTACGGACAACGGCAACGTCTGGACCATCACCAATTACAAGGACACGAATCGCACCCAGACCTTCACCTATGACGTGCTGAATCGTCTGGCCACCGCCCAGAACGCCGGGACCAATTGCGCCGTCATGACCGTGAACGGAAAAACCACATACTGGGGCAACAGCTATACCTACGACGCCTGGGGCAATCTCACCAACAAGAACCAGACCAAATGCAGTCCGGAACTCCTGAATGCCGCTCCCGCCAGCAATAGCAACCAGCTTCCCGGCCGCACCTATGACATCGCGGGGAACATGGTGAATGACGCGTCCCACGGCTACACCTTTGACGCCGAAGATCGCGTCACCAAAGTTGACACCACCGCCGCGACTTACACCTACAATCCCGTCGGAAATCGCGTGCGCAAGGATGTGGGTTCCGCCAGCACCGAATATTTCTACTTCGGCTCGGAGATCATCGCGGAGTTAAACGTTTCCACCACCGCCTGGACCAACTACACCTACTTCAATGGACAGCGCGTCGCCCGCCGCGACCCCACGGGAAGCGTGTTTTATTACTTCACGGACCTCGTTCACAGTTCGTCCGTCATTAGCGATTCTTCCGGCGTTCTCAAGGCCGAGTCAGACTACTACCCTTGGGGCGGCGAGCTCCAGATCGTCAACAATGATCCCAACAACCATTACAAATTCAGCGGCAAAGAACGCGATTCGGAATCACAACTCGACTACTTCGGCGCCCGCTATTACGGCAACACCCTGGGCCGCTTCATGACCCCAGACTGGGACGGCAAGCCGGTCACAGTGCCGTATGCCGAGTTTGGCGACCCGCAGAGCCTGAATCTGTACTCGTATGTCAGAAACAGCCCAATTGCGCGCGTGGATGCTGACGGACACATGGCCGTGATGTTTACTTCCCAAGGAGTGGGCTACATTGGGGGCTATGGCACAAGCTTTGATTCTGACGGGCTTTCAGACGGCTCTTCAATTCCTGATCCAATCACAGATGCGACGGTATATTCAGTTGTAACGCCCGAGGAGCAGCAGACCGATCCCCAGAGCGGCCAGCAGAATACTCAACAAGCGCAGCAGCAACAGACGCAAAATCAGAGCTTATCCCTAAGCAAAAAAGGGTTGGACTTTATCGAGCAGCATGAGGGATATAGCGACAAAATTTATAAGGACAGCGCCGGTAATCCTACGATTGGGTATGGCCACCTGATCAAAGATGGTGAGGATTTCAGCAAGGGAATTACTAAAGAAAAGGCTGGCGACTTACTTTCCCAAGATACGAAGACAGCCGTAGATTCTGTGAACGGCAAGGTCACGGCCAAACTTTCTCAGACCAAGTTCGATGCTTTGGTCGATTTTACATACAATCTCGGAGGTGGGAATTTCGGGAAATCTACTCTGCTGAAAAACATCAATGGCGGAAAAGACGTTACAAAAGAAAACTTCACTGATTGGAACCGCGCAGGTGGAAAGGTCGTTGACGGACTGACTACTCGCCGCACGGACGAATGGAATTTATTCTCGAACGGAAGCTACGGTGGGCCGTGATGAGATCGGTTCTAGACGTTAGCTGCCGCGACAGAATCACCAAGAAGGAGGGACTAGCTCTAATGAAATACCTGTCACTTGTGTTTCTTTTGGCTGCATTGGACCCGGGCCTGGCTCAGGACTCCGCGCATTATCGCAGTTGCAACGAGAAAGCAAAAACGCAGATGGAGATGAACGTCTGTGCAAGCGAAGAAGCGGCGCGGGCTGATACGGAACTGAATGAGGCGTATCGCAGGGTCCTAATACAAGCGGGGAAAGACGAGGAATCTGTTGCGAAGATCAAAGCTGCCGAAAGAGCCTGGATCGCTTACAGAGATGCGTACATGGAAGCGATGTACCCGGCGAAGAACAAACAGGCAGAGTACGGTTCCATCTATCCGATGGAGGCTGACCTTCTTCGCGCCAAACTGACCCAGCGCCAAGTGATCGCACTCAAGGAACTTCTACAACAGTACAGCGGTAACTCAGGAACCAGCCAACCATTGACCCGACGGGTTCTATAAAAGGGAATGTCAAGAGAATGTTTTTCCCCTGAGACGGAGGGGAGGGTAGATTCTCGTCATTCAGCCCCTTTCGCCAGATCGATTCTTGGCAAGTGCGCCTCTGCAGCGCAGCCGATGATGTGCATGGAACCATCATGTCTTGCGTCAAACTGCCTCGCCTTCTGAAACGCCAACAAGCAGAAACGTCGGTCGGTTTGCCAACCATGGTTCTATCTGAGACTCTGGCCCGCAGCCAGGCCTACAGCTTTCTTGGGTTATCCGAGGAGGCGTAGGGTGGCCCGTGAGACTTTTTCAGCCTATCCCGCCGCTTGAATGTTAAGAGCGGGGTTGTCACTGAAACCGGAAGCGAGTGAAAAACATGCGAAATATTGTGCGATTGAAAATCCTGAGTGACACGCTGACTCCGGAAGACATATCGGAAAGGCTGGGTCTTACGCCCTCACGCTCTTGGATAAAGGGCGAAAGCGACAGGAAAAAGGCATCTCTGAACATGGCTAAATGGAACGGCTGGATATATGACTCAGGGTGTCACTCCGACGTCTCTCTGCAAGAGCAAGTGGCTGCATTGTTACATGCGTTAGAGCCCATGCAAGATTCTGTCCGCCGTATTTCTGATTTATGCGACGTAGCAGTGTCACTGGTTGCCTATTCTGGCCCTAATAAATCCATCTTCCTGAGCAAAAAGCTAGTGGCGCTCATTGCCGCTTTGGGAGCACATTTCGATTTTGAAATGTACGATACTGTCGATTAGCTGAGGTATTCTTTCAGAGGAAAAGAGGACAGCTTCAGGCTGTTCCTTTTTTCCCGTCCGTTACAACCAACACGGCCGTTGCTTGTGTGGGCTGCAAATGAGTATGCATGCATCCGAAACAGTTTTTGCTTCCGCCATGATCCCTATGTCAATAATCGCTATGGTCGCGGTCATATCTCCCGTAACAATAATTCGATTGGCTGGGAAGACTCGGGGTAGCGGTTTTTCTGCAGCAGCAATTGTCCTTAGATTTGCGGGCACACTGCTCCTTATTGGAGCGGGGATAATCTGGTTTGGCCGACTGATCAAATGAAAGATCTCGAGCGTAATGGAGCGGATTGGGTAGAGTACAGAAAGCGACGCAACCGTTTTCTATGGTTCACATCGTTGTTTTTTGTCCTGCCTCTTACAGTCGCTTTTGTATCCGCCAAACTTTTCAATTCGACGATTCCAGGACTGATCCTGGCGTTTATCCTGATGGGTGCATGGTTCTTCTCGGCCTTTCAACTAGGCACGTGGCCATGCCCTCGGTGCGGCGAAGTATTTGGCGTTATACCTGGTAGACGCTGTCGCCGTTGCGGCTTGCGCAAGTGGACCACTCTCGGACAGTGAACGAGCGTTTCCGCTCAGTCACCGCCCGCCACCCTCACAATCTTCACCCTCCACTTCACAATCTTCGTTTCTTCATTCTTCGTCTCTTTTTCGTTGCATCGTTCCTCAAAATCATTTACACAAAAAGAGCGGGACGCGCCGTGTTTGCACCACGGACACGCCCCTGACCACAAATCACCTTCCTAAGAAAGGCGACCTATGGCTGACGCCGATTCTATCAGCACACCAAAAGAGTCCAGCAGTCCGCAAAAAAACCACGCTCACGTCTACGATCTTCTTTATCAACTCAATGAAGCTTTCGTCCGCGTTCAGCGCCGCATCGCGTTATTGGAGCAAATCGGCATCTTCGATCCTTTGATGATGCAGCTTCTCAACCGTCAATCTGAAGCCGTCCGCGCAGGAGCCAACACGCATCTGCTCGGGGCCATGCGCCGGATTGAAGAACGCGACCGCGAGCGCTTCTCGCAACCACCGAATGAGTTGAACCCTTAACCACAAAGGACACCCATTCGACTCCGTCGCTCCGCTCAGTCGCTCAGGGCAGGCTGCGGAAACACAAAGCAAAAACCAATCAGCCGCAGATTCATGCTGATCCTCGCAGATAAAAGTTCTTGCTTTTCCATGTGCGTTGATCTGCATTTCATCTGCGGCAAGTTTTTTGCTTTTTTCCGTGTCTTCTTGCCTCTGTGGTGAGCTTTGTCATCCAATGCTTGCCAAATTGCTGGGATTCGAGAGATTCGCTTTTATTTCGCGGCCAATCTTTTCTGGATTTTCTCCGCGCCTCCGCGTCTCCGCGGTGAAAACCCTGCTTCCCTTGCGC
>DASUBD010000447.1:0-8278 GCA_035763445.1 Candidatus Angelobacter sp. | reverse complement strand
GCAGGGAAGCGCGAGCTTTAACTACTATCTGCTTTCGCTCTCATGGGCGCCCAACTACTGCGCCTCGCATCCCACTGACTCCTCTTCTGAATGCCAGGCAGGCAATCATACTGCGTTTGTGCTGCATGGTCTTTGGCCGAGTTCGAACGACGATCCCATGAAGCCGCTCAACTGCAAACCGGCGCACCCAGTGGCCGGTGGCATTGTGCAACACATGCTGGAGTATTTTCCCGACAAGGGATTGATCCAGCACGAATGGGCCAAGCACGGTACCTGCAGCGGTCTTTCCAGCGCACAATATTTCGGCAAAGTTGAACAGGCATTTAAAGCAGTTCAAGTACCTGATCGCTATAAAAACCTCGATCATTCCCAGCAGATCAGCGTGAAGGATCTGGAGAATGATTTTGCTCAGGCCAACAGCGCTCCGGCCAAAGCTTTTCGACTATCGTGCCACGCGGGACAACTGGTGGCTCTGGAAGCTTGTCTGGACAAAGACCTCCATTACCAGGCGTGTCCTGCGAGTGCGCGAGAGTGTCCGAGCAGTCAGGTGAAACTGGCGCCGCCAAAGTAACAGTTATACAAGCCAATCCAGTGATCGTCCGACGGCGCGCTGCCACATGGTACAAATCTGTTCGCGGCGGTCGGAGTCAAGCGCAGGATGCCAGCATTTGTCTGCTGCCCAGGCCGTCCGCAGCTCTTCTGCATTTCTGATCCAGCCCGTTGCAAGTCCGGCAGCGTAAGCAGCACCAAGGGCGGTTGTCTCTTTCATGGCTGGACGCACGACTTCGCGGTCCAGGATGTCCGCCTGAAATTGCATAAGAAGGTCGTTGACTACCATGCCTCCATCCACCCGCAGAATTTCCAGCGGAATGCCTGAATCTTTTTCCATCGCTCGCACCACGTCGCGTGTCTGAAAGGCCGTCGCTTCAAGCACGGCGCGAGCAATGTGTGAACGATTGGCGTACCGCGTGAGCCCGGCGATCACGCCACGCGCGTTGTTATTCCAGTAAGGAGCGTAGAGTCCGGAGAAAGCAGGAACAAAATAGACTCCGCCATTGTCTTCTACGTCGCGCGCCAGCTCTTCAATTTCCGCGCTGCTCTTGAACAGGCCGAGATTGTCCCTCAGCCACTGCACCAATGCTCCGGCAATGGCCACGCTCCCTTCGAGGGCATAGCAGGCCGGAGACACGCCGAATTTATATGCGACGGTGGTCAGCAGCCCGTGCTGCGATGGCACAGGCTTCTCGCCGGTATTCATTAGCAGAAAACAGCCGGTGCCATATGTGTTCTTGGCTTCGCCGCGAACGAAGCAGGTTTGTCCAACCAGCGCAGCCTGTTGATCGCCCAGTATTCCGGCGATGGAAAGCCCTTTGAACGCGCCCTGCATTGCCTCGCCATAGACTTCACTGCTGGAAGTGATTTTTGGCAGGATTTCACGCGGCACATCGAACGCCTGCAATAGCTCCGTGTCCCAATCGAGCGTGCGCAGCTCCATCAGCTGCGTGCGGCTCGCGTTGGTCACGTCAGTGATGTGCAACCCACCGTGTGGGCCGCCAGTGAGCCTCCATACCAGAAAAGAATCAATGTTGCCGAAGAGGACTTCGCCTTTTTCCGCTCGCCCGCGCAATCCATGAATGCTATTGAGCAGCCAGCGAATCTTGAGGGCGCTGAAGTAAGTGGAAAGAGGAAGTCCGGTTCGGCTGCGAAAGAAGTCTTCTCCTATCTCGCGGCCTAGGCGCGCGGCATCTTCCGCCACCCGCGTATCCTGCCATACCAGAGCGTTGGCCACCGGCTCGCCGGTACGGCGATCCCACAGCAGCGCGGTCTCGCGTTGATTGGTGATGCCGATCGCGGCAATATCGCGTACTTGAAGCTTGCTCTGCTGTAAAGCTTCTTCCATCACCTCCTGCGTGCGTTGCCAAATTTCGCGCGCGTCGTGCTCCACCCATCCCGGCTGGGGATAGTGCTGCGCGTGCTCACGCTGTGCGCAGCTCACAATTTTCCCGGCGCGGTCAAAAATGATGAGCCGCGTGCTCGTGGTGCCCTGGTCGAGAGCGGCAATGTATTCAGGCATGATGCGCGCCATTGTATCCCATGAATTTTTGCGTCCACGTGCCGCTTGCGGCATCTACTTGCGGTGAAGTCTCACACAAGGAGAATGCATGCCCAAGCCGCAATCCTTTGCCAACCATGCAAAGTTTGATCCGCCGTTTCACTTCTTCGTCCTGCCGGTGCTGCTGGTGAACATCTTTGTGGTGGCATTCTTTTATTTCCGCTCGCCCGGTTTGGGCGGTGCATGGATCGTGCTTGTATCCGTGGCTCTGCTGGTTTTTGCAGGACGTACGCGCAGCTTTGTAACGCATCTTCAGGACCGCATCATAAGACTGGAGGAGCGGCTGCGGCTCGCCAACGTTCTTCAGGAACCGCTGCGTTCCCGCATCGACCAACTCACGGACTCGCAGCTCATTGCCTTGCGTTTCGCTGGCGATGCAGAGCTTCCGTTGCTGGTGCAGCGCGCGCTGGATGAAAAGCTGAGCCGGCGCGAGATCAAAAAAGCCATTGTTGACTGGCGTCCTGACTACGCGCGGGTGTGAGCACCTGTTCATGAAGGTGCCACCGACAATTTCCTGAACCGGCATTCTCTGGTTTAACATCACATTCACCATGCTTGAGAAAAGAAAACTTGGCACACAAGGTCTCACGGTTTCCGGTATGGGTCTGGGCTGCATGGGCATGTCAGAGTTTTACAGCGGCCGCGACGACGCGGAATCCATTGCTACTATTCATCGCGCCATCGAACTCGGCTGCACCTTTCTTGATACCGCCGACATGTATGGGTCGGGCAAGAATGAAGAGCTGGTGGGACGCGCGCTCAAAGGCCGCCGCGACCAGGTGGTGCTTGCCACCAAGTTCGGCAACGTGCGCGGCCCCAAAGGCGAGTTCCTCGGCGTTAAAGGACATCCTGAGTACGTGAAGCAGGCCTGCGAAGGCAGCCTGAAGCGGCTCGGCGTAGACGTAATTGACTTTTACTATCAGCACCGCGTGGACAAAAAGATTCCTATTGAAGATACGGTAGGCGCCATGGCAGAACTGGTGCGCGAAGGCAAAGTTCGGTACCTTGGATTGTCTGAGGCATCGCCCGCGACGGTTCGCCGGGCACACAAGGTCCATCCTATTTCTGCTCTGCAGTCGGAGTATTCGCTGTGGGAGCGAGAGCCTGAAGATGAAATTTTGCCGGCCATACGCGAACTCGGTATCGGCTTTGTGCCTTACAGTCCGCTGGGCCGTGGCTTTCTCACCGGGCAGTTCAGAAAATTTGAGGACCTCCCGGCAGACGATTATCGCCGCAACGCTCCTCGTTTTCAGGGTGAGAACTTTCAGAAGAACCTTGATCTGGTAAAGAGAATCGAAGAAATGGCGCGCGAGAAGAACTGCACGCCTGCGCAACTCGCGCTTGCATGGGTGCTGGCTCAGGGCAACGACCTTGTGCCTATCCCCGGAACCAAGCGCCGCAAATACCTTGAGCAGAACCTGGCTTCCGCTGATATCAAGCTCACGCGTGACGACCTTGCACGCATTGACCAGGTTGCGCCCAAAGGCATCGCCTCCGGGCCACGATATCCGGAAGCGGCGATGGCGGCGTTGGACAGATAGCCGGCAACCATCGGTTCCAGATGTGTTTTGCATCGCCGTGGGCTGTGGCTCACGGCGATTTCGTCTGCTCACCACTCGCAAAAGCTTTCTTCCTCCACTTCGCTGCATCCTAATCTTCTCGCCATCATTTACAATTTGCCGTTCTCCATTCCTCTTGAGGAGCCCCCACGAATGAAGCTGCGCGTTCTGCTTGCAACACTGCTCTGTGCGTTTACTCTTCTTCCGCTTACCGCAATCAAAGCGTCGGACGACATGGCCCAGGAACAAAGCCATGCCACGCTCACTCCCGCCGCGCAGAACGCCATTGCCGAAACGGAGAACAAATCGAACGCGCCGCTGTACGGCTACACCGCTGCCAGTTCGCCCATTGAGCGCGACTGGGAAAACAAGCTCCGCGCCATTCCCGATCCTAAGATCCTGCGTGAAACCATGCAGCGCCTCAGCGCGCGTCCTCATCATGTGGGCTCGCCCTATGACAAGCAGAACGCGGAGTGGATCCTTTCCCAGTTCAAGTCCTGGGGCCTCGACGCCCAGATTGAAACTTTCAACGTTCTCTTTCCAACTCCCAAAGAGCGCGTGCTGGAACTGGTTGCGCCCACACATTACACGGCTAAGCTGCAGGAGCCACCTGTTCCGGGCGATCCCACATCCAGCCAGACCAGTGAGCAGTTGCCCACCTATAACGCCTATTCCATTGACGGCGACGTAACCGCTCCGCTCGTCTACGTCAACTACGGGCTGCCCAAGGACTATGACGAGCTGGACCGTCTCGGCGTGTCCGTCAAAGGCGCCATTGTGATTGCGCGTTACGGAAATTCCTGGCGCGGCATCAAGCCCAAAGTCGCGGCCATGCACGGAGCCATTGGCTGCATCATCTATTCTGATCCGCGTGACGACGGCTACTTTGAGGACAATGTTTTTCCTGAAGGCCCCATGCGCAATGAGAACGGCGTGCAGCGCGGCAGCGTGATGGAGATGACTCTCTATCCCGGTGATCCGCTCACCCCGGGCGTGGGCGCCAAAGGTGATGTCAAACGGCTCGCCATCAAAGACGCTACCACCATCACCAAGATTCCCACGCTGCCCATCTCTTACGGCGACGCCAAGCCGCTGCTCGCCGCGCTCAAAGGCCCCATGGCGCCTGAGAGTTTTCGCGGTGCGCTGGCCCTTCCGTATCACGTGGGACCGGGTCCCGCCAAAGTGCATTTGAAGGTCGCCTTCAACTGGGACATCAAGCCCGTGTATGACGTCGTCGCCAAAATCCCCGGCGCGGAAGCGCCCGACCAGTGGATTGTTCGCGGCAACCATCATGACGCCTGGGTCAACGGCGCTGAAGATCCCATCTCCGGCCAGATTGCTCTGCTGGAAGAGGCGCGCGCCATGGGCCAGTTGCTCAAGCAGGGCTGGAAGCCCAAACGCACCATTATTTATTGCGCCTGGGACGGGGAAGAGCCCATGCTGCTGGGTTCCACGGAGTGGGCCGAGTACCACGCTGATGACTTGCGCCAGCACGCCGCCATCTACATCAATACGGACGGCAACGGCCGCGGCTTCCTTCAGGTGGAAGGCTCGCACTCGCTGGAGAAGTTCGTCAACACAATCGCGCATGACATCACCGATCCCGAAAAGAACATCTCCGTCTGGAAGCGCGCCCAGGCCGGCCGCCTGGTTCGCGGAATGCCCGACGCTAAGAAAGATGCGCGCACCCGTCCAGACCTGCGCATCGGCCCGCTGGGTTCGGGCAGCGACTATACCGCCTTTGTGGATCATCTTGGCATCGCATCGCTCAACGTAGGTTACGGAGGCGAGGATGATGGCGGCATCTACCACTCCATCTACGACGATTTTTACTGGTTCACTCATTTTTCTGACCGAGACTTCATCTATGGCCGCGCCCTTGCCCAGACCGTTGGCTCCATGGTGCTGCGCTTTGCCGATTCCGATGTGCTCCCGTATGACTTCAGCGACTTCGCCGACACCATGCACAAGTACAATGATGAACTGAAGAAGCTGCTCAAGGACCATCAGGAAGAAGCCGCCGACCGCGACCAGAACCTGGCCGACGGAGTCTATGCCGCAGCCTCTGATCCTCGCCGCCCCACCTTTGCGCCGCCAAAAGAAGAGCTTCCTCCGTTCATCAACTTTGCTCCGCTCGATAACGCCCTGGCTGCCCTCGACCGCAGCGCCGCCCATTACAGCAAAGCCATCAAGGCATTCAGCGGCGGGGCCGCAATGGCAACTACTGGTTCGGGTAATGCTTCTATCTCGGGAATGGCCGCTGGCTCAGATAGCGCGGGCAGCTCAGGTTCGCCCGCTGCAGGCTCAGCCACTAAACCCAGCACTGCTCCACCTTCGCCGTCGCCCGCTTTGCAGGCGCTGAACCAGAAGCTCATTGAAACCGAGCGCAAGCTTTCCAGTTCTGAAGGGTTGCCGCGCCGACCCTGGTTTGAAAGCCTGATCTATGCTCCCGGCTTTTTCACCGGCTACGGCGCCAAGACCATTCCGGGCGTTCGTGAAGCCATTGAAGAAAACCGCTACACCGACGCCGAACAAGAAGTCACGCGCGTCGCCAAAGCCCTGGAAGACTACGCCGCCGCCATTGAGCAGGCCGCCACAGAGCTGGAGCAGGCGGAGAAGAAATAACTTTTCTCTGCGCTCTCTGGGTACTCCGCGGTGAGACTTGGTTTTGGCCTTTCCGATCATGCGCGATCACGTTGCGATTACGGCGATCACGCGCGATCACGGCGATTCTCAGCTCCTCCACGTCTTAGCCCTCGTGCGAACTGTTTCAGTTTATGGACAAGTAAACCTTGGACCCGCCCCACCCCTCACCCGTCAACCCCGAAAAATATAGACTTAGCCGATTCAACCCCGGCGTTGATTTTGGCAGTTCCGGACGTTCGGCCGAGCCTGGAATTGTTGAATATTACTATGTAGTTAATATTCTCAGAGGTAGCCAGAAGCTAGCGGCTAGTAGCTGGAAGCTATTTTTGTCAAAGAGCTTGCCCGCGATTCACGGTGCCTCCTGGGAGGCAATTTACCAATTCGCAGTTGCTGGCTGCCGGTTAGCAGCTCTTAGCTGCTCCTCCATTTCACATGATCCAGAAGCTTGGGAACAGAACAAATCAGAACGACGCACGCAAAAGTGATACGTAGCAGAAAGGACACTTGCGCGCAGAAAGCGTACGTTGTCGGCAGTTTTGCTTCTCAGGAGTACGTTCTTGAGAGTTTTTGCAGGAACGCTGGCGCAAGCTTGAAGGACTTCTGTGAATGCTGAGCCTGCCCCGGCGAGCCGTGGGCGCTGAATGCTTTTTTCACTTCGGATTCTCTGGCAGCATGTCCACGCGCCTGCCCCGGCCTGCCGTGGGTGCCGTGGGTTTTGGCAATTCTGGCAATTCTTTACTTGACACTCTCGTCTCACGACCTTTACCTTAACCAGCAACTCAGGATTTGTTGTAATCACAACTCACCCCCTTCTAGCCGCTTGCCTTCCGGCTCCGAGCGCAGGCCCCGGGCCCCACATCTTAGCTAGGAGAAAAAGATGCGTAAGCTTGTGTGCTGCCTTGCTGTTTACATTCTCAATAGTGCGTTCTTATCCGTTTCGATCGCTTCGGCTCAGGTTTCTACTGGCACACCACCATTGGGAAGCTTTTCCTCTGGCCCGGATGTGATCAATTTAGGCAATCTTAACGCGAACCTTCGCTTCCCTGTAATTCACAAGCCAGGGCGCGGTTTTCCATTTGACTTTATATTAAGTTATGACAGCTCGGTCTGGACCAAAGTCACCACGAATGGAGTAACCAGTTGGCAGCCTGTGGCAAACTTCGGCTGGCGCAGCTAACTGAGGCCAACGTTGGGTATATTTCATTCAGATCAACCCAGATCACGTGCCAGGTTGAAATCGACACCGTGCCGCCACGGTTCATAACTCTTCACGAGCTTGTCCGTGACCAATACCAGTATCACGATATGTTTGGCACGATCCATAATTTCACCAATGTGACTGGCGGCTGTCCTGATGACATACAGACAAATGACACCGTAAGTACGGATAGTTCCGGTTATACATTGCATACCGGCGGGACTCTTGGAGGCAGTCTTACAGCACCGGATGGAACAACCATCAATCCGCCGGTTGGTTCGCCGACCGGGGGCGGAAACCGAATTGATCGGTATGGCAATGAGATCACGACGAACGGGAGTAGTTTTACTGATACGCTTGGCGCGACTGTTCTGACATCTTCCGGAGGAGTTCCCAACCCGCTCGTCCTTACCTATTCCACCTCGAATGGAACTCCGGCCTCAGTAACAGTGAACTATGCGTCTTACACTGTGCAAACCAGCTTTGGCTGCACAGACGTTGCGGAATATGCTGCCACACCTACGTCACTGGTGAGCAGCATCAGTTATCCGGACGGTAGTACTTATTCATTTAACTATGAGCCAACGCCCGGGAATCCCACTAATGTAACGGGGCGCCTCAGTTCGATCACGCTTCGCACGGGCGGAAACATAAACTATACATACACGGGCGGTAGTCATGGAATCATCTGCGCGGACGGAAGCACCGCTGGACTCACCCGCACTCTAACGCACGGCAGCACCACGGACAGCACGACTACAT
>DASUBD010000446.1:0-3989 GCA_035763445.1 Candidatus Angelobacter sp. | reverse complement strand
TTTTTCATAAAAATCCCTTCCCAACCGCAGCCCCCAGAATTCAGTAATCAGAATGGAAAAAGACAGCCTTCTTGCGGGTAAAATTGGTACTATCCGCATCATGAGTTCCAGGCCCAGCCCGGTGGAAGCGATCAGCGAAGCATTGCGCGAGCTTTTTAGCAGCTGCAGTGCGCGCAAGTATGGGTTGGAGTTAGATGAATTTCAGCACATTCTGGAACAGGTTGCGACCAAGTACATTCCTTCCTCACCGCCCGCGCAGAAAATCCGGTTCTGGAAAGAATTAAAACTTGAAGAGCTGGTACTGGCTCGTGGCTGCGCCAATGGTCATGAGCTGGCGTGGCAGGATTTTCTCATCCGCTACCGGGAAAAGCTTTACGACATTGCGCGCGGAATCACCAAGGATGATGCCGGCGGACGCGAGTTGGCGGATTCCATCTATGGCGATCTTTTCGGGACATCAGAGCGCGAGGGCGTGCGAGTCTCCCGGCTGGACTTCTACATGGGGAGAGGTTCGCTGGAGGGCTGGCTGAGGACAGTGGTGGCCCAGGAATTTGTCAACCGATATCGCAAACAAAAGCGACTGGTAAGTCTTGATGAGCAGGAGGAAGACGGGGTACAGTTTTCCGCAGTTGATCCGACACCGGTTTCACCGGCTGACGAGCGTCTTTCTGCTGCGGTGGACGAAGCCCTGGGGCAGTTGGCGGCGGAAGACCGGTTGGTTCTTGCATCTTATTTTCTGGACGATCGTACCCTTACGGAAATTGGCAGGGTTTTGCGGGTGCACGAATCCACCATTAGCCGGCGGCTGGAGAAGCTGCTAAAAAACCTTAGAAAACAAGTAGTTGCGGGCCTGATGGCACACGGGATGAAGCGTGCCCAAGCAGAAGAAGCACTGGAAACTGACGTGCGATATTTACAACTGGATGTGGCCAAAAAGCTGCAAGAAAACCGGCCGGCCGCGTTCCAAGAAGATAAGGGTTCTGACTAGCCATGCCAGAGTTGTCTACATTACTGCGCCAGCGGCTGCGCGCGACTGGGGATCGCTCGCTGCAGCACCCTGATCCTGATGCTTTGAATGCCTACATCGAGGATGTTCTGCCAGCCCACGAGCGCGAGCGGGTTTTGGAGCATATCTCCCGTTGCACCCCGTGCCGCGAAGTGGTGACGTTGAGCATGCCAGAAACGGTGCTCCCCACTGAAGCAACGGCTTCCGCGGCTGCGGCAGTGGCTGCGACTCCGCGTAGACGCTGGTTCCTGTCTCCTGCTTTCGGCCTTGCAGGCTCTACTGCTGCCATGATCCTGGGAGTAGTGCTGATCTTAAGACTTTCTGCTCCGCATAGTTCTGTTCATCAGGTACAGGAAGCACAGGCCACTCCTGCGGGAGCTGCTAATCCCATTGTGAGCAGCCACTCCGCTGAGATTCCTCAAACGGCTCCTCCGGCGAGCGTACAACCCTCAACTGCACCGGCCGATGTTGCGGGGAACACTGCAACGGCTCCGCAAATGACAGCCGTCAATCGTGCCCCGTCCTCAGAACCTGCCTTGCAGCGTGAGCGCACAGCAACGGCCAGCCGTATTCCTGTGGTGGCCGATTTGCGCGGTCAGGATTTTGTAAACAAGACTTTTCTTGCGAAGACTTATGATACGCAGGCGGCATCGCCTGTATATCGTGACCTGCCGCAGGCCCCAGTTCCTACTCAATCCAATCTGGGATTCGCACCTCCTGCGGTGGTAGCGGGCAATCCGTTCCAGAGCAATGGTAGCTTCGTGATACCGTCGAATCCCGCGGGCTCCAATCACGGAGTGCTGACGTTTTACTCAACTCATACCGGCAGCAGCAACACCTTGATCGGCAAGATCGTGGACTTTGGCAAACGCCCCCTGACCAAGCATCTTGGACCGCCGATTCCCTCCAGCAGCCTGGGCGAAAGCTCCATGTTCAAACCCGGCGCCACAACGGTTCAACCTTCAGATGCGATCAGTGCGGCCAAATCAGAATCGGGCACGGGCTCCGGTGAGTTGGCTGGATCACCGGCGTTTACGCGGCGTGCGCTGTCATCTGACGCTCGGGCGCAAATTGCGGGAGTATCCCAGTACCAATGGAAGGTGGTGCAAGGGAAGCTGCTTCGCTCGAGTGACCTGAGCCACTGGACGGAGGAAAATCCCGGCGGTGAGAATCTGCAATTTTCAGTGGTGAGCCCGAATGGCCTGGAAATCTGGGCCGGCGGAAATGACGCTGCTCTGATGCACTCACACGATGGCGGATCCAATTGGGAGAGAATCACTCTGGGAGCAGCAGCAACCGGCACAATCAATAGTATTGAAGCTGCGGGTCAAAATGTTCTGGTTAAAAGTTCGTCAGGTCAGAGCTGGTTGAGCCAGGACGGCGGCAAAAGCTGGATTGTACAGGACTAACGGCCGCAAATCGGCAGAGCCCTGAAAGTTGGCGTTAATCGATTCACTCCAAACCCCACAATAATATTGTCTTAGCTCTCTAATCTTGGGGGTATTTCTCAGGGACTTCGGCTCACAAACTGGCTGTATAATCCCCGGCAATGATCCTGAAAATTGCACTCCTTCTCTGGTTCATTGCTTTCTTCCTGTCTCTGGTGGCGAAGAAGGAAGGCCGCACCTGGATGGGAAGGCTGTTTGTCGCCGGCTTCTGCCTTTTGTTGCTAGGTTTGTTTTTGAAATTGATTGGCAGAGTTATCTGACTCATTTTCCAGGGCTGAAAGTCTATTTCGAAAGGGCCTCCAAAAACCTTACCGCTGATTAACACTGATCACACTGATCTGGAAAAATTTCAATCAGAAGCTCAGTC
Source organism: Candidatus Angelobacter sp. (assembly GCA_035763445.1). Lineage (GTDB taxonomy): Bacteria > Acidobacteriota > Terriglobia > Terriglobales > Acidobacteriaceae > Angelobacter. The sequence continues at coordinate 1,168 of DASUBD010000446.1, read as the reverse complement.
CGGGAGAAAGCTTACGTGGTTATCACGCGAATTCGCGATGGATGACAAACGTCAAGCTGAGACGAGCGAGCCTACCTTTTCGCCCTGCACCACGCGCTTGATGTTGCCGTGAACTGTAAGGTTGAAGATCACGATAGGCAGATTATTTTCCTGGCAGAGGGAAATCGCGGTGGCGTCCATGAAACGAAGGCCGCGCTTGAGCACGTCAAGATAGGTGATGGTATCGAACTTGGTCACGTCCGAGACGAGTTTGGGATCAGCGGTGTAAATGCCATCAACCTTCGTGGCTTTCATGATGACATCCGCCTTGATTTCCATCGCACGCAGAGAGGCAGCTGTATCAGTAGAGAAATACGGGTTGCCGGTGCCGCCGGCGAAAATCACGACACGGCCTTTTTCCAGATGGCGCAAGGCGCGACGGCGAATGAAGGGCTCCGCCACCTGATTCATCTCCAGGGCGGACATCACGCGGGTGAACACGCCCTGCTTTTCCAGCGCGTCCTGCAGGGCCAGGGAATTGATGACTGTGGCTAGCATCCCCATATGGTCGGCTGAAACCCTGTCCATGTCGCGTGCCTGTTCCGCCACACCGCGAAAAAAGTTTCCTCCGCCCACTACGAGCGCTATCTCCACACCCAGATCGTGAACTTCCCTGATTTCGCCGGCTATGGAATGGATACGCGCTGTCTCAACGCCAAATCCTTTGTCACCAGCAAGGGCTTCGCCGGAAAGTTTGAGGAGGATACGCTTAAACGCAAGCATCTTGCATTCAGTATACCTTGAAGACCCGCGACTCCAATCAGCCTACTCGCACCGGAGGGCCACCATGGGATCCACTTTGAGAGCCCGGCGAGCAGGGAGGAGCGAGGCGAAAGCGCCAACGCCTGCCATGATCAGAGCCGCTGCCAGGTAGCTGAGAGGGTCAAGGTGATTTACGCCGTAGAGTTCATTGCGCAATATAAAAGACAGCGCGGCGGCCAATGCCAGCCCAACGGACAGCGCGAGCGAGAGCGGCAGGACAAAGCTGGTAAGCATGCTGCGAACCACGCTGGAAGGAGTGGCGCCCAGCGCCATCCTGATACCAATTTCGCGCGTTCGATTAGCCACGTTGTAAGCAACCACCCCGTAAAGCCCAATGACCGCAAGCAGCAACGCGAGCAGGCCCATT
>DASUBD010000445.1:0-3356 GCA_035763445.1 Candidatus Angelobacter sp. | reverse complement strand
GGTCCGCTGAAAGCCGCAGCCGGTCCTCTCTCCAGATAGTTTTTTAGTGTTTGTTGCAGAATCGCCGCCATCACCTTGCGAGTTTCCGTCAGGCTCAAGCCCGCGGCACGTCCCACGCGCTCAGCCGTCACCAGCGTGGCCACAACCAGGGGTGATGAAAATGATCCCAGCGCGTGATAAAGCACCTTCGCTGACTTCCTGATCGGGAAGGCTTCCGCACCCAGCCTGCGGACAATCTGCTTGGCGGCTGCAACTGCCTGCCGATCACCTTCCACTGCGAACGGCACCTTGCTCATGTCGGGGGTGGTTCCAGAGACAAAGGTCATCATTGGATGCAGTGATGCGGTGTAGGCGCCCGCCTGCTTCAACGGTTTTAGAACATCGCTTGAAAGCGCGCCGCTCGAGTGAAAGACCACTTTGCCGCGCCAGCCGGCCGATCGCGCCAGCCCTTTTGCAGTGGTCGCCAACGCGTCATCGGTATGCAAAAGCCATACGATGTCAGTCGCGGGCTTGACCTGATCAAGGCTGCACCACTTCGCTCCCAGTCGCATGGCCAGCATCCGGGCGCGTCGTTGCGATTCCGGCCTGCTGCGCCCGGCAACAACATCAATGCCGTAACCGGCAGCCTTCAGCGCAGGACCCAGTGCGCTGGCCAGATTACCCGCGCCGATAAGCGTGATGGATTTGGGTCTGCCCGCCATTCCCGGCGAGGATAACAGAATGACGGGTTTTCAATTTCCAATTACCAAATCCTTTAGACTGTTCCCATGGCCAAAACCCGTAAGAAGAGCTCCGTCCGCGTCCTTTCCTCCAAAACAGTCTTTCGCGGCCGCGTCTTCAGCGTCGTATCCCAACAGGTGGAGGAACCGGATGGAGTGAAGGTACGTCGCGACATCGTGCAGCATCCCGGTTCCATCGTCATCCTGGCTGTGGATGATTCCGGCAAGACGCCACGAGTTCTTCTAGAGCGACAGTATCGCCATGCCGCAGGAGCCCGACTGTGGGAACTTCCTGCAGGCAGCCTCGATCCAGGAGAAGACCCTGCCCGTGCGGCCAGGCGAGAGCTTCTTGAAGAGACTGGCTATTCCGCTGCCAAATGGCAAAAAGCACTTTATTTTTTTGTCAGTCCCGGGTTTCTTACTGAAAGCATGCACGTCTTTTTAGCCACGGACTTAAAAAAAGGGAAGGCGCAGCCGGAAGATGACGAGCGTATCGCGGTGCGATTTTTTCCGCTGCAACAGGCGGTCCAGATGGCAATGACCGGCAAGATCATTGATGCCAAAACCGTTGCCCCTCTGCTATGGCTGGAAAAAAAGCTCTCCCGCAGGTAAGTCTTTCGCTTTCATAGGTATTACCAATTGCTCCTAGAGCCAAATACGCCTATGAAAAAAGAAATATTAGAATATATTAAGCAATTGACATCTATCCCGCCAACGGAGGACAATATATCCACAAAGCCAAAGTAGCGGGTAAACGACGTAATACCGGGGAGAAGGTAACCTCCGGTGTCCTGCGTCCCTCCTTAAGCAGTGGCAATACCCAATTTGTTGAAAAAAGATCCTGGACTAGAGATCGCTTAAGCGGCAGTGTCCCAGGACGCTCGGAGTAAGAACGTGTCTCGAATTAAAGGTAAAGTTAAATGGTTCAATAACGCAAAGGGTTTCGGCTTCATCGGTCGGGAAGACGGCCCCGATGTGTTCGTCCACTACAGCGCCATCCAGTCTGACGGCTACAAAAGCCTGCAAGAGGGCGATGACGTTGAATTTGAAATCGTGCAAGGCCAGAAAGGGCCCCAGGCAGAAAACGTTGTGAAAGAACAGCAACCGCATTCTGCCTGACCTGCGTAACCTTCTCACCGCCTATCCGGAACCCGGACTATGCACCTGTTGCATTCCGGGTTCCTCACGTTTTGCGGCCTGCGTTCCCTCTCCATGCCGCAATTCCTTTACGAGCAACTCCCTCGCAGGGCGAACCCTTCGCTTTGTTCCCGTGGCGCGGACCTCGTAAAATCTGGGCGAACCGTCATGATTAAGCTCGTCTATTGCATTTCCAGGAAACCTGGGTTAACAGACCAGGAATTTGTTGATTACTGGAAGAACGTCCATGCGCCCATAGGCGCTCGCATCCCTGGAGTGCGCCGGTTTGTGCAAAGCCGCCGCCTGTCCATTCCAGGCGACATAAGCGCCGGGGATTTTGATGGCATGGTAGAGCTCTGGTTTGACAACGTTGAAGCCCTGCTGGCAGCGCGACGGTCGCCTGAATGGAAAGCCTCAACGGAAGACGAAGCAAACTTCATTGATCACAGCAAGGTCGCCTATTTCATTTCTGAAGAGCACATCGTCCTGGACAAGACTTCCACGTCTAAAGCCTTTTGAATTTTGTCGCGGAACAGGGAGACGAGCGGACAGAGGGCAGCTAGTCGGTAAACCCAATCAGCCGCAGTTCAAGGTTGCCTAACCCGACATTCTGCAGCTCAACACGGCCCCCGGCGTCCAACTCCTTCTTGAGTGCTGCCAGCTTGCTCTGATCGGCCGCTCCCACCTGTTCAAGCACGCTTCTGAGCCGCCCCCATGATTGGGGTGAAGCCTGGTAGACGGCCGCATCGGTGCCAGCATGGCTCGGTGCCTGACGCCTGACGGTGTAGCTGGTTTCAGAACCACGTTGCTGATTTCGGATGATTTGCAGGGTCCAGGCCGTCTTGTTCATTTTCTCGCCTCTGCTTCGGCCAGCCAGCCCCTGCGTAGCTTTTCCTGAGCGATGCTGGACAAATACGGTTTGATATCGAGAATTGGTGTTCCGTCCAGCATGTCCACGCCTCTGACGTGCAAGTTAGCGCCTTCCCGGCGAAGTAGTTCTACCGTGGTCATGCCAATAGGATTGGGCCGGTACGGTGAGCGCGTCGCAAAGACACCATGCGAACGATTGTCAGAAGGTGGTGTGCCCAGTAATTGGAATCCCTGCGAACGGTCGAACTCCCAAAGTACGATTAGATGAGAGAAGCCTTCTATATCGGTGAGTCCGGCCTCAAACTGAGGCAGGATTTTGAGAATGCCATCAGCTTCGTGTTTTGCGCCCAGACCTCGAGGCACCTCGCCGGCTTCTTTATATGGGCTGCTGACAAATCCAATTGGCTGAGACGTGAACATGGCTCCTCCAGACCCATGGTAATTGTGCAAGAGATCCGGGGCAATTTTTAACACGCTATTAACACGCTTTGCTTAGCATCATCTCGAATGAGGAGCTTTCAAGGAGAAATTATGAAGAGATGGATGCAGATTGCCAGTGTGCCTCTGGTGATAGCCATTATTGCCTGCTTACCCGGATGCAGCTCAAAAAGCACTAGCGCCAATTCGCAG
>DASUBD010000444.1:0-3885 GCA_035763445.1 Candidatus Angelobacter sp. | reverse complement strand
ACGATGGAAGTGCCCGCATCCAAAGTAACTTCAATAAGCTAAGATGCCCGAATTAAAGGACGCGGTGCAAAGGATTTTGTTACCGCGGCATTGGAAAACTTAATGGAAAAGCCCATCTCTTTTTAACCTGAGATGCGGTATTATGTGTTTACTCACTATGAACCTCGGTTTCCCAGAAATGGTGTTTCTGGTCCTGATTGCTTTCATGCTTTTTGGACCGAAGCGGCTTCCGGAAATCGCGCGCCAGTTGGGAAAGTTTGTAGCCGAATTCAAGAAGGCCAGTAACCAGTTCCAGGGCCAGATCCACGATGAAATCCGCAAGCTGGAACTGGAGGAAGTAAATCCGGTAAAGCATATTCAACCGGAGATCGCCAAACTGAAGGATGACGAAGATTTGTCCCTCACAGGCGCCCTCAACCGTCTGACAGAACGCATCAAGAACAGCGTCCCGCAGGATTACGATGCCTGAGTTAGCAGTAGAACCCCAGAAAAGACTTGTAGATGAAGACGAGCAGATGGCCACCATGGGCCTTCTGCAACACCTGGAGGAACTCCGGCGGCGCGTTTTCTATTCCATCATTGCGGTGGGCGTTTGTTTCGGTGTGTCGTGGTACAAGTGGGAAGCAATCTATGCGCTTATGCGGGCTCCGATCGAGCAGGCGTTGAAGGCGCACAACATGCCCACCGAACTCGCCTTCACCAATCCCACCGATCCTTTTAATTTGTCTCTGAAGCTGGCATTGATCACCGGTATTTTCGTTGCCTGCCCGTTCCTCCTGTACCAGGTATGGATGTTTATTTCTCCAGGCCTGTACCGCAAAGAGAAGAAGTACATTCTGCCATTCCTTTTTATGTCCGTTGGACTATTCCTTGGTGGCGGCTTCTTCGGCTATAAGGTGGTCTTTCCCGTAGCGCTCAATTTCCTCATCCAGACTGGGGCCGACGCGGGGATGCGAGCCGTGATCACCATCACTGAGTACACAGATCTTTTTTTGACCATCCTGCTCGGCCTGGCGCTGATCTTTGAACTGCCCATTGTCCTGGGATTCGCCGGGGCCATGGGTGTGGTAAACGCCAAGTTTCTTGCCAAGCACATTCGCGGCGCGGTGCTGGTTTTCTTTGTATTCGCGGCAATTCTTACGCCCACCACTGACATTATGAATATGTCAATCTATGCCGCTCCCATGATTCTGCTGTATCTGCTCTCGATCGGCATTGTCTGGCTGGTCCATCCCAAGCAGCGGCGCAAACGCAGAGAAAAGCGCGAGCAACAGGGACAATAAATTAGACTAATACCGGTGGCCACTTCAGCTTATGGCGGAGTGGCGCCGGTGTTTGTGCCTGCGGCTACAGTGGACTAACGTGCGTGCATTTCCAGGCGCTCCCTCAGGAGTGAGTACGTGATTTTTCGATCGGTGCACAATTATTTCTTAACGTTTCTGCTCGTGGTGCTTGCGGCAGGCTGCAGCAACTCCAAATCTGGTTCCGCCACGGCTGAGCCGTCTACGGCGCAAGCAGCCACTCCAGCGGCAACGCCTGCCGTTGCTGTCCAGCCTGTGGGGCCGGCGATGCACATTGATCCTAATCGTGCATGGCAGTACGTGAAAGAGATTCTCGCCTTCGGTCCGCGCTGGGATGGCAGCCCCGGACAGGAAAAACTTGGCGCCTATCTGCACCGGCAACTGAAGGCGGACCACGTGGAAGACGATGCTTTTACGGCGCAAACCCCTGCCGGTCCTATCAAAATGCGCAATATCATTGCCAAGTTTCCGGGCAGCAAGGATGGGATCATTGTTCTGGGTTCGCACATTGACACCAACTATCCCTTGCGTAAAACCAGCTTTGCTGGCGCTAATGATGGCGCTTCCAGTACGGCTCTGCTTCTGGCCATCGCTGATCAGCTTCGCGGCAAAAAGCTGGAGGGATACAGCGTCTGGCTGGCATTCTTTGATGGTGAAGAATCCATTCCTTCCACCACGCCCGGCGACCAGCGCTGGAGCGACCCAGACGCTCTCTATGGCAGCCGCCATCTTGCGCAGAAATGGCAGCAGGATGGCACAAGCAAGAAAATCAAAGCTCTGCTCCTGGCTGATATGATCGGCGACAAGGACCTCGACATACTGCGTGACACCAGCTCCACAGCCTGGGTGGAAGACTTGATTGGACAGGCCGCCGCCAACATGGGATATCAGTCCTATTTTTTCCAGGAAGTCACCGGCATGGGTGGCGATGACCACATTCCGTTTGCCCAGATTGGCGTCCCGGTAGCTGACGTCATTGATTTCACCTACGGCTACAACAATGCTTTCCACCACACCACAGAAGACACCATTGATAAGCTCAGTCCCAAGAGCCTCCAGATTACCGGTGACGTGATGCTTGAGACCTTACGTCTCATCAGTGGCCGCAAGGAATAGAGCGTGACGATGCAGAAGCATTCGCGCTAGTTGTTCTGCAACAAGAAAGGAACTTCACAATGGAAATTGAAATCAGGCGTTGCTTCTTCTGAATGGACCTTCGTCGCCAGGCCGTGAGCCTGCGCAAAGCTGCGGAAGATAAGTTTGGTGTGACTGCCAAAATCAAAACCGGCAGCCGGGGAGACCTTTCAGTTCTCGTCAACGGCAAACCGGTTTTTGGATACAAAAAAGAGGGAACTATCCCGCCGATTCCTGAACTGCTTGCGCGGATTCAAGCCGTTCAGAATTAAATTTCTTTCTCACTCGGCCGCAGGAAATCCCTCTATTCGGTGCGCGCCGCCCGACATCGCGGGAGCCGTGCTGGCGCACGGTCAGGCAGCTTTTGGTTCTGACTTGAGCGGCTTAGGCTGCATCTTTATGTAGACCTCGCCGCCTCTCACTTCTATTTGATGGACATCAATCTTTTCTTCTGCCGGACCAGCCACCACGCGTCCGGTGCGGATATCAAACTGCGATCCGTGCCACGGACATTGCACTGTGCACTCTACCAGGGCGCCGTCAGAAAGCGGGCCTCCGCGATGCGTGCAGTGATCGCTGAAAGCGAACAGACCCTCCTTACAACGTCCTACTACAACCCGGTCGTTTCCCACTTTTGCCAGCAGCAACTGGCCGTCACCCAACTCGCTCTGGTTGCACACCGGACGGTCCCATCCTGAAAGCATTCTTTCTTTTAATTTGCCGGCGCTGGCGTAGCGATGGTCCACTCCAATCTGGTTGCGGTAGACCAGCGTGCCTCCCAGCCATCCTGAGATCCCGATGAGCACCACGCCTACAACCATCAGAAAAAGATTCAATCCATCAGGCCGGGCTGCTGCTGAGCCCTGCCGGTAAGCGATGGCAATGAACAGAAGCAGTGCTACCACATTTAAACTGCCGTGAATTAAGCCGCGTTGCTTGGCGGAGGATTGACGAGGCACCACTGTCCACCAGTCGAGCGCACCTGGCAATGCCGCCAGCACCGCGCCCACACATCCGGCAATGACACAATAAAATCCTGCCGCCCACAACATGGCATTGACCTGGCTGACCCCCAGCAGATCGAAAATCAGCGCCATGACCCATAGCGCAATTGGAAACGCCACCAGTATGGGATGGATTGGATGAGAAGAAATGGCCGCCTTGGAACGCATACGTACTCCCTGAAACTACCTTAGTACTTAGTGTGACTGCTGATTCCGTCTGCAAGGATGCCTCGAATCAACAGTCAGCGAGATCTCCAAATCACCCGATCTTCCGATCACACGATTGTCTCTGCCCCTTTTCCTTTTTCCGCATTTCATTTCTAATCGCTCCCATTGGATTGTTCCATGACGGTTCCACACGTTCAGGTGAGTGTCACGTTCTGGGTTATTTTTAACGCCGGCATTCTGGTGCTGCTGCTGCTGGATCTCGCGGTGTTTAACCGCGG
>DASUBD010000443.1:0-10327 GCA_035763445.1 Candidatus Angelobacter sp. | reverse complement strand
GTCCTTCATCGTCTCGTCATACTTAGGAACCTGAATGCCTGAAACCATGCTTGCCGTAGTAAAACCGGAGGCTGCGCCGGGAGCGGACGTGCGTCAGATGCCCCGCCCGGAAATTGGCCCGGATGATGTCCTGGTCAAAGTCAAAGTCGCCTCGGTCTGCGGCACTGATCTTCACATCTACAACTGGGACCAGTGGGCCCAGAACCGCATCAAGCCGCCGCTTATTCCCGGTCACGAGTTCTGCGGGTACGTTGCCGCCATAGGCAAGAACGTCACCGCAGTCAGGGAAGGCGATTTCGTTTCCGCGGAAATGCATGTGGCCTGTGGCAAGTGCTACCAGTGCCGCACCGGCGAAGCTCACATCTGCCAGCACGTCAAGATTATTGGCGTGGATGCCAATGGCGCGTTCGCAGAATATGTGAAGATTCCGGAATCGAATATCTGGAAAATCGATCCTGGCATTAATCCCGACTATGCCAGCGTGCTTGATCCGCTGGGCAATGCGTTCCACACAACCTTGGCCGGCGAAATCGCAGCCAAGACCGTAGCTGTGATTGGTTGCGGTCCCATCGGGCTCTTCTGCATCGCGGTAGCCCGCGCCTGTGGGGCAAGTGAAGTCTTTGCCCTGGAGATCAACGACCACCGCCGCAAGCTGGCCGAAAAGATGAAAGCCGACCACGTGCTTAATCCGGCCAAAGAAAACGTTTATGAGTACGTGATGGACACAACGGAAGGCACTGGCGTGGATGTGATCCTGGAAATGTCCGGTCACCCGGATGCCATCCGGCTCGGTTTCAAAATTTTGCGTCTTGGCGGCCGCGCGTCGCTGCTGGGAATCCCATCCAAGCCTATGGAACTCAACCTTGCGAATGACATCATTTTCAAAGGCGCGCACGTGCAGGGGATCAACGGCCGGCTGATGTATAAGACCTGGTTTCAGATGAACGCCATGCTCAAAGCCAAAAAGCTCGACCTTGATCCGGTCATCACCGATCGCATGGCGATGGCCGACTTCAGCAAAGGCATGGACCGGCTGAAGAGCGGCGAATCGAGCAAGATTTTGCTGTACCCGAATGGAATGAAGCCTTAGCCGCAGATTTGCGCTGATTGACGCAGATGAAACCCGGAGTTTCAGAGACGCGCCATCATTCGCGTTAATTCGCGGCTAAATTCCTGATCTGCGTTCATCTGCGTAGATCAGCGGCAAACCGATTTTTTTGAGGAGCGAACATGCCAGCCACCACCACCCGCCCACAGTTGTCGTATTTGACAGACCAGATGAACGAACTCAATGCCAAGGGCACGCACTTCAACCTGCGTGTGCTTGAGGACGAGCAGGCGCCTGAATGCACCATTGACGGCAAGCACGTCATCAACATCGCCTCCAACAATTATCTCGGCCTCACCACCCATCCCCGGCTGCGCGAGGCGGCAATGGCGGCGCTCAAGAAGTATGGCGTGGGCTCGGGCGCTGTGCGCACTGTTGCCGGCACCATGAAGATCCACATGGAATTGGAAAAGAAGATCGCCCAATTCAAAAATGTCGAAGCCTGCGTGGTGTTCCAGTCCGGCTTCACCGCCAATGCCGGAACAGTTTCGGCCATTCTGGGCAAAGAGGATTTCATCATCTCTGACGAGCTCAATCACGCCAGCATCATTGACGGCGCGCGCCTCTCCCGCGCCAAGATCAAAGTCTTCCGGCACAAAGATACGGCCCATGCCGAAGAGCTGCTGAAAGAAGTCCAGAATGAGCCAGGCCACAAGCTCCTGATCACCGATGGCGTGTTCTCCATGGACGGCGACATTGGCCCTCTGCCCGCTTTGTGTGATATGGCGGAGAAATACGGCGCCATCATGATGGTGGATGACGCCCACGCTTCAGGCGTTCTGGGTCGCAATGGCCGCGGCACCATTGATCATTTCAACGTGCACGGCCGCGTGGATGTCCAGGTGGGAACGCTATCAAAAGCGATCGGCGCGCTAGGCGGTTACGTTTGCGGCTCCAAAGATCTGATTGACTTCCTCTATCACCGTGCCCGTCCGTTTCTGTTTTCCACCTCGCATCCGCCCTCAGTTGCGGCTACCTGCATCGCGGCGTTTGAGGTGCTGGAAGAAGAGCCTGAGCTGATTGACAAGCTCTGGGGAAACACTCGGTTCTTCAAGAAAGAGCTGGGATTGCTCGGCTTCAACATCGGGGGCTCCAACACGCCGGCCAGCGAAACTCCGATTACGCCCATTATCGTTGGCGAAGGCAAGCTGGCCATGGACTTCAGCCGTGAACTGTTCAAGGAAGGCGTGTTCGTCACCGGCATCGCTTTCCCCACGGTTCCTGAAGGCAAAGCGCGCCTCCGCACCATCATGTCCGCCACACATACGCAGGACCAGCTCAGCCGTGCACTGGACGTGCTGAAGAAGGTGGGGAAGAGGATGGGAATTATTTCCTGACGCTTTTCTCACTCTAATTATGCTCTATGCGATTTGAAGTTTTTCCTTTGTCGAATTTCCGACAAAAGCTATCCTTAACAGTAAATAGCGGAAATGAACTGGAACTTCTTCCATTTGCGGAAAGACGCTACTCTCTATGTCCATTTCCCCTGCTTTGATGGGGTCGTCTCAGGTGTTTTGTCGATCCTATTCTTGAGTAAATCGCTCCATTGGCGATTCAGAACTATCCACCCGGTAAATTACAGCCAGCAGGACGATTGGAGCCATCTGCAGTTGCCGAGGCGCAGCGCTGTTGTTGATTTTCTTTATCACCCGCAGGCTGATTTCTGGGCTGATCATCACTCAACTACATTTTGCTCGGAGCTGATGAAAGCAGATTTTGAAGTGCGCGGCCATGAATTTCGGTTTTATGACAGCCGAGCAGGCTCCTGCGCGATGCTCCTTTGGCAACAACTCGGAGCCTTTCTCGGTCCAGATCCCCGTTTGGAAGAAATGGCTCGATGGGCAGACAAGATAGACTCTGCCTCCTACGCGTCTGTGGAGGAGGCGATCTTCTCCTTGCATCCTGCAATCGTCGTAAGCCATAGCCTTGCGGTCGATGCCGATGGGGAATATTGCAGATTTTTGATTACTCTGCTTCAAAAATCAAATCTGGAAGAAACCGCTCAAACAAGCCAGGTGCAAAAGAGATTTATCACGGCGAAGGCGTTGACTGACGCTGGGTTGGATCGCGTAGGTAAATCAATTTCACTGAGGGGGAATGTGGCCTTTTTTGAGGCGAAGAGCGAGGGAGTGATGATGAATCGCTACGCCCCTTACTGCTTTTATCCCCATGCGAGCTACTCCGTTGGAGTCGTTCACTCCAAATCAGGCACGAAGATTACAGCAATGCGTAATCCCTGGTTGAATTTTGAAAGTGCGCATCTCGGCCAATTCATGCGAAAATTTGGCGGCGGAGGACATCAGAGAGTTGGATCGGTGATCCTTCCAAACGCAACAAATTCCCAGGTATCCGAGATTGTTCCCGAATTGTTGCATGAACTGAACGCTTCAGAACGAGAGACGCGTGCAAGTAGAACGTGATCGAGAAATTTAATTTTTACGATATTTATGGATATCTGATCCCAGGCCTTGTTTTGCTTGGGATCCTGTGCGTCCCCTTTGGCGTGATGTTTCGTATCTGGCCCAGGGCGGATATCACTTCTGCGGTCCTGATCTTGCTCCTGGCCTATGTACTTGGGCACGTAATTCAAAGTTTTGCCCTCAGCTTAATGCCTTCAAAGATTCCGGACCGCGAAGGTAATCTTCGGCATCCTTCTGACCTGGTTCTGGACCGTTCAGATTCATCCTTTACCGATGTAACTAAGCAGCGGATTGCCGGGCTTGCGAAGAGATATTTCCAATTGGATGTAACCCCTGCGGAGAACATTGGGTCTGTCCTCAGGAAATTGCTCGAAGAGAGGGCGCACTTTGACAAGACATTCTCAGAAAACCAGGCAGCTATTGCTGCCGAGCTGGAACGTCTGCAAAGAGATACGCCGTTTCTCGATAAATCACAGCGGGAACTGAGAAAAAAGCGAATTCAGGAGCATCAGGAGCTGGTGGAAGCATCCGGGAAGCGGCTCAAGGATACTGAACATCGAACAAGGGCGGTGATCCAGAACCGTGATGAAGCATTTTTCCTGGCGCGCAGTGCTCTCCTGCGGAATGAAGGTCATTCTTACTGGGAGCAGTTCGAAGGGTTGTATGCCATGATGCGAGGGATATCGGCGGCGTGTAGCGCATCTTCACCTTATTTGGCCGGGTGGTTTTTAGCTCTTTTATGCAAGACAGGCGACAGGCAACAAATGTATTTTTGGAACGGAGTGGTAATAGCGCTGCTTGTTCTCTTCCTGGTTCTGGTACTGCGCTTCTCCATTAGCTCGCCGCCAGTTACAAGAATTTATCAGCAGGTAAAAGTTGAAAAAGAGCCCTTGTCTGAACAGCGGGAACGAGAGGAAATTCGGCTTTCAGCGTCACGCGTGTGCCTTTTGTCTGTGCCTTTGCTGCTGGGAGTATTTTTCGGGCTGAATGCCGCTGAATTTATGGGCGCCCAAATCAGAGACTCCGTCGCGGGAGTACATGCTCCGCTCCTGGTTCTACTCGCAGCTTTCGCTGCCCTGATCGTTGCTGTCCGCTGTTTTGGAGCATACAAGACGTTTGCTCGAGAGTTTGCTCTGGCTGTTTGGAGGGATTTCTCTAATATCGAAGCGGACTGGACCAAGGCCGAGGGAAATTGGTCTCCTGTGGCTCAGGAGTTCTCTGCCTCAGGGCAACAGGACTGCTGAGCCAAAACTTAAATTGGTGGACCGCTCAGCCGCCTTGCGTTGCGCTGCCTTTGACTTCCGAGTGTGACTGCCACGCATGTTTACAGCTGTACTTCCTCTCAGATTTAAACACCGCACATCTGAATTCGAGCCCGATTGCCAGTTTCCCGGCCGTGTGGGCCATTACGCTGGCGCGAGTGTTGAAGGCACCAAAGCACCGATGCCTCGCGTACAATTAGACATTTCATGCGCTACGGCTTCGTCATTGATCAGAACAGGTGCATCGGCTGCCATGCCTGCACCGTTGCCTGCAAGGAAGAGCACCAGGTGCCCGTGGGCGTCTTTCGCACCTGGGTCAAGTACGTGGAGAAGGGCCAGTACCCGTACACCAGCCGCCACTTCGGCGTAATGCGATGTAACCACTGCGATTCGGCCCCCTGCGTCACCATCTGCCCCACCAAAGCTCTCTACCGGCGTTCTGACGGAATCATCGATTTTGACAATCAACGATGTATCGGCTGTAAGAGCTGCATGCAAGCCTGCCCTTACGACGCCCTCTATATTGATCCCAATAACAACACAGCCGCCAAGTGCAATTTCTGCGCGCACCGCGTGGAAAACAGCCTGGAGCCGGCATGCGTCATCGTTTGTCCCACGCAGGCGATTCTTGCCGGTGATCTCGATGAGCCTTCCAGCAACGTCAGCCGAGCAGTAGCCACCCAGAAAGTCTCAGTACGTAAGCCGGAGAAGGGAACTGACCCCAAGCTTTTCTACATCGGCATTGAAGGCGACATTCTTCATCCCACTCGGCTGGCGCGGCAGGACGGATACGTTTTTGCTGAGCAGCGTGATCATCGGCCAAGAGAAAACCATTTTGACCCGGCCGCCACCCGTGAAGTCTATGACATAGCCCATCCTGCTCCCTGGGGATGGAAGATTGGCGCGTACCTGTGGACCAAGTCGATTGCGGCGGGCGTAATGCTGATGGCCGCAGCCATGCTTGGATTGAGGTTCTTCGGCGAGCCCGTCGTTAATGTCGCTATTCCGGTGATTGCTCTTGTTGCACTCGCCGCCACGGGGCTGCTTTTGATTCTTGATCTCAAGCGCCCTGATCGTTTTTTCTATCTCCTGACCAAGCCGAACTTTCGCTCCTGGCTGGTGATTGGTTCGTACATCCTCATTGCCTACGGAGCTCTTTGTGCGGCATGGCTGGTCTGCGGTCTCCTCTACCACGGTGTCCCGGGTGCATTGGTTGTCCCCACTGCGATTCTGGCTGCAGCGTCTGCCTGCTATTCCGCGTTTTTGTTTGCGCAGGCCAAAGGCCGCGATCTGTGGCAGTCGCCCATGTTTTTCTGGCATCTTCTGGTGCAAGCCTTTGTTGCAGGAGCTGCGGTGCTTTTGCTGACGACCATCTTCAGTCTGGCCCTTTCATCAAATCTTTCGCGCATTGCCTCGACTATTAAACTCTATCTGGCCGGCCGAGCATTTCTCGCTCTTCTGTTCTTCCTGGTTGTAAGTCTGGCCATGGTCATGGCGGAGGCATTTCTGCCTCACACGACGGAAGACTTGAGAATGGCCGTTGAAAATATGGTTCGCGGCCCGCTGAGTATCAGATTCTGGATCCTCGCGATCGGGGCAGGTATGGCCCTGCCGCTGGTTCTATTGACTTGCGTGATCGTGATCCCATCAACCGTGCGCACAGATCTTGCTCTTATGGCGGTTGCAGCCACTTTGTCCCTCGCCGGTGTCTGGTGGTTTGAAGATGTATGGGTGAAGGCAGGCCAATCCGTCGCCCTGAGTTAAACAAGAATTGAACAACATGGATCAAAAACTTCCCCTCAATCCGGACGCGCTTGAGCTTGAACCTCCGCAAGGCGGTCTGGCCAGCTTTCCTCCTGCCGATCGCTGGCATGACTGGACGGAATATGACGCCGGCCAGTGGCCCCGCCGGGTGAAGCGGCATTACTCGCTGATTCCTACCATCTGTTTCAACTGTGAAGCTGGCTGTGGGCTGCTGGCCTACGTCGATCAAGAAAAGATGCGCATCCAGAAGTTTGAGGGGAACCCAGCGCATCCAGGCAGCCGCGGACGGAACTGTGCCAAAGGCCCGGCGACGATCAACCAGGTGAACGATCCGGAGCGCATCCTCTATCCGCTGCGCCGAGCGGGCAAACGCGGCGAGGGCAAATGGGAGCGCGTGACGTGGGATGAAGTGCTCGACGATCTGGGTGGTCGCATCCGCAAGGCGCTCATGGAAGGCCGCAAGAACGAGATCATGTACCACGTAGGCCGGCCCGGTCATGAACTCATCTACAACCAGCGCGTGCTGCACGCCTGGGGCATTGACGGCCACAACAGCCACACCAACGTTTGTTCGGCCGGCGCGCGCACCGGCTACGCTTTCTGGCACGGACTGGACCGGCCGTCACCGGACTACGCCAACGCGCGCTTTATTCTGCTGCTGAGTTCTCATCTCGAAGCCGGTCATTATTTCAATCCCCATGCGCAGCGCATCATCGATGGCAAGGCCAAAGGCGCCAAAGTCTGTGTGGTGGACACGCGACTTTCCAACTCCGCCGCCAAGGCCGATTACTGGCTCTCACCGTGGCCGGGCACGGAAGCGGCCATACTCCTGGCCATGTGCCGCATTCTGCTGGAAGAAAATCTGTTCGATCGCGAGTTCGTGCGCCGCTGGGTGAATTGGGACGAGTATCTGCGCTGCGAATTTCCCGGTGAGCCGCAAACGTTCGAGCACTTCATTAACATCCTGAAAAAGACATACGCGCAATTCACTCCGGAGTTTGCCGCAAAGGAATCTGGAGTGGATGCGGCAACCATCGTGGAAGTGGCGCGTGAAATTGGCCGCGCCGGTTCGGCTGTATCCACCCATGTCTGGCGCAACGCTGCTGCCGGCAATCTGGGTGGATGGCAGGTGTCGCGTGCGCTGGAGTTTCTCACCGTCCTGGTAGGAGCCGTCGGCACCCCGGGCGGAACAGCGCCAAGTGGATGGAACAAGTACATCCCCGCGCCGCCCATGATGGCGCCGCCACCGAATGCATGGAATGAGATGATGTGGGCGCCCGAATACCCGCTTGCGTTTTTTGAAATGAGTTTTCTTCTGCCCCACTTCCTGAAAGAGGGACGCGGGAAACTGGCGATGTACTTCACTCGTGTTTACAACCCTCTCTGGACAAATCCTGACGGTATGAGTTGGCTGGAAGCTCTCAGCGACGAAAGCAAGATCGAACGCCACGCCTGCCTTTCTCCCACCTGGAGCGAGACAGCCCTGTTTGCTGACTACGTCCTCCCCATGGGACATGCTTCTGAACGCCACGACCTCATGAGTCAGGAGACGCACGCTGCCCGCTGGATTGGTTTCCGTCAGCCTGTGCTGCGCGTGGCTTTGGAGAGCCGGGGCAGGGAGTTCAATTTCACCTATGAGGCTCATCGCGAGGCCGGACTCGGTGAAGTCTGGGAGGAAGATGAATTCTGGATCGAACTCTCCTGGCGCATCGACCCTGATGGTTCTCTGGGAATACGCAAGTACTTCGAGTCGCCGTACCGGCCGGGAGAAAAGCTGCGCATCGGCGAATACTACCGCTGGATTTTTGAAAACAGCGTTCCCGGCCTGCCCGCCGCCGCAGCCAAAGAGAGTCTCAGCGCCTACGACTACATGCGCAAGTACGGCGCTTTTCTGGTGGAAGAGACCAGTTACGGCGCCCACGAACAGCCACTACCGGACAAAGCCCTTGAAGGCACAAAGGTGGATCCTGCTTCCCGCGTAATCCACAAGCAGGGAACACCAGTCGGCGTGGAGATTGATGGGCAGTCTTACACGGGATTTCCAACGCTCTCGCGCAAGCTGGAGTTTTACTCAAAGACCCTGAGGGACTGGAAGTGGCCGGAGTTCGCAATTCCTGTCTACGCGATAAGCCACGTGCGTCAGGACAACATTGATGCCAAAAAGGGCGAGATGCTTTTGCTTCCCACCTTCCGCTTGCCCACTCTGGTCCATAGCCGCTCCGGCAATTCCAAGTGGCTGTATGAGATTTCGCACAAAAACCCGGTCTGGCTACATCCCTCGGACGCGAATCGCATGGGTGTCTCCAGCGGAGACCTTGTGCGCATCGCGACCAGCATCGGCTATTTTGTTGATCGCGTGTGGATTACTGAAGCGATCCGTCCCGGCGTGGTGGCATGTTCGCATCATCTTGGGCGCTGGCGTCTGCAAGAAGATTCCGGCGGAGAACGCTGGTCCACCGCTCTGGTGGATTTGCAGCAGGTCCAGCCCGGACAGTGGAAGATGAGGCAGATTCACGGTGTTCGTCCGTTCTCAAGCAGCGATCCCGATTCGTCACGCATTCATTGGGAAGATGCCGGCGTGCACCAGAACCTGATCTTTCCCGTTCAGCCTGACCCAGTCAGCGGGCAGCATTGCTGGCATCAGAAAGTCACAGTCACGAGGGCTTCCGCGGAGGATCGTTATGGCGACATCTTTGTCGATACGAACAAGGCCCACGAGGAATATCGTCGCTGGTTGGAAATGGCCCGTCCTGGACCTGGACCGGACAACCTGCGTCGTCCGCTGTGGCTGCCACGGGTTTATCGGCCGGCAACGGAAGCTTTTTATGCAGGACAGCAAGCTGGCAAGAAGTAGTAGCCGCGAATTACGCGAATGAACACGAATTAAATCAAGATATTTCTTTTGCTGATTCTCGCTTTTCGCTTTCAATGGCGACTACGGTGAGCTCGATATGGCTACGCGGCTGTATGCTTCTGATCGCAAGGCTTCTAAGCAGGATCGGGAGCCAAAGACATAGTAAACGGGCGCGAAATACTCATGAACTCTAGCTTATTCTGGATTCGCGCTTGTTCGCGTTCATTCGCGGCCAATTCTTGATCTGGCGTTTATCTGCGTGTATCTGTGGCGAATTTGATCTGCCCGTCCACCACCGTCGCCACCACTTTGCCCTGCAGCCGCCAGCCATCAAACGGCGAATTCTTTGACTTCGAGTGTGATTGCGCAGCCTGATAGGTCCACTTCTTCGCCGGGTCAAATATAGTCACATCGGCATGGGAGCCCACCGCCAGAGTCCCGCGTCCCTGCAGGCCCATCACCCGCGCGGGATTCGTCGAGAGCAATTCGACGATCTGTTTCAGCGGCATCTTGTGTTTGCCGTGCAGGATGGAAATGCATAACCCCAGCGCCGTTTCCAGGCCGGTGATGCCGAAAGGCGCATGATCAAACTCCTGGTTCTTTTCGTTTGCGGCGTGAGGAGCATGATCCGTGGCGATGCAGTCGATTGCGCCATCCAGCAAGCCGGCAATGAGCGCCTCACGATCAGTTCGCGACCGGAGCGGCGGGTTCATTTTGAAATTGGTGTCG
Organism: Candidatus Angelobacter sp.; assembly: GCA_035763445.1. Taxonomy (GTDB): domain Bacteria; phylum Acidobacteriota; class Terriglobia; order Terriglobales; family Acidobacteriaceae; genus Angelobacter. The sequence goes on along the minus strand of DASUBD010000443.1, from coordinate 190 downwards.
TAGTCGGTAACGTCTTCATCGAGCAGCGCAAAATGATGCGGCGTAACCTCGCAGGTCACGCGGAGACGATCGCGTTTGGCTCTGCGCACCGCCTTGAGTGCGGCAGCGGTGGAGAGGTGGGCAACATGGTAGTGTCCACGTGTCTCCGCGGCGAGATGGATATCACGCTCCACCAGGCTGCTTTCAGCTT
>DASUBD010000442.1:0-6406 GCA_035763445.1 Candidatus Angelobacter sp. | reverse complement strand
TTGATGTGATCGATGTATCCGTAAACGCACAGGACAAATCCTGCTGCCAGAGTGAATGCAAGAATGATGGCAAGAAAAAGTGCGGTATTGAAGTCTTCCACATGGCTCTGCATAAATGAACTCCGGAAGTGAAAGCCGCCCCTGATGCAATTCCTTCCTGCGCACCGCGGCCTTCCCTGATCCAATCTTGATCTAGCTTTTATCTCTATTTGAATGGATGGGACATTCAAGCGCGTTTGTTGCCCGGAATCCAGCTTGGACCGGCAATGGCTTCCGGCTCTATATCGCTTTACGATATTTATTACCTGAGAAAAGACAACGAGCCTGAGCTCTCCCGCTTCCCTACTGGTAACGGCTCCTGAAACACCATCAACATCGCCGCTTGCGGCCGCTTGAGCGCCGAGGCGGAAGAAAACTCCGGGTGTTCCAGCGAGCGCAGGAGGAGTGAAGTTTATGAGCAGTATTCCTATCACGCCCATCCGGACCGTTCCGGAAAACCTGTTGGAGCGTCCGCAGACACAAATTTCTTTGCAGCCGATTGCAGCGCCCTCCATTCTGGGCCTCTACGGCTTTGCCGGTGCCACCTTTATGGTGGCGGCGCATATGGCGCATTGGTTCGGTACCTCACAAACCGCAATGGTGCTGTGGCCGTTTGCCGCCTTCTTTGGCGGACTGGCACAGTTCCTGGCCGGTATGTGGTCCTATAAAGCACGCGACGGCGTGGCCACGGCCATGCATGGCATGTGGGGATCTTTCTGGATGGCCTTTGGCGTCCTCTGGATCCTGGTAGCCTCAGGAAAAGTCACAGTCCCGGCCAACGGAGCAGCATTCCAGGGACTGGGCTTCTGGTTTGTGGTACTGGCTGCAATCACCTGGGCTGGAATGGCAGCCGCCGCAGCCGAGTCGTCAGTGATTGCTTCCGTCCTGGGGTTCCTGGCGGCAGGATCCACCATTGCCGCAATAGGCGAGCTGGCAGGAGTGGAAGGATTGCGTATCCTGGCGGGCTGGTTGTTCATTATTTCCGCCATTATTGCGTGGTACGCGGCAACAGCCCTGATGATGAATGCGGCTTACGGGCGCAAAGTCATGACGCTGGGCAGCAAGCGCAAAGCGGATGAACTGCAACTGGGCTTTGGCGAGCCGGGCGTGCTACGCGGCCAGTAGCTCCCCCGGGTGGCAGACCCGCCCTGATCATTGCAGATGAACAGGCCGGTAACTGGATATGGTTCATCTGCATAGATCAGCGGATTATAGATGGGCTGATTATGGATTGGCGGATTTTGCCTCGCGATAACAAGGCACGTCCGGTTCGCGCCCGGTGAAGGCACACCGGATTTTGCCGTATCCTGGATTGCATATGGGGACTCCCACCCCGTGTTTCAGGAGGACTCTGTCAACTCTGAGGCTATTCCCCCGCTTATACAGAATGCACTTAGAGAGAGGTACAAAATCAACAATCAGGACTGCCCACCATCTTCCCCACTTCCCGCCGTATCCCGCCAAATCAGGACAAAATCTTCGCTTTTGTACCGCATTTTTATTGACTTTTGTACGAAGTGAGGCTATAAAATAAGTTCAAGGAGGTTTGCCGGTACAGGCGCCTGCAGGCTGGCGATTAAGACCCAAAGGCCAGTCGCATCCAGGCCGGGCACAGACCCGGACCGAGAGAAAGGCCTGGCTCACGTTAGGACGGGTTTTGTCCCCGTTTTTTTCGTCCTCGCTGAATGGTTCAGCCAGATGAAGCCACCCTGGCTTTCTGGTTTCCTTGTTAACGCGACCGCCGGGGTCCCGCGGTAGATGCGGTTCAGCATGCGAAATATAAGTGTGCCCGCCGCAAGAAAACCTCACCGCTGATCAATACAAATTGCGAGGATGCCGACTGTGCCGTAGAGCACATTTGATCGCCCGCATTCGGCCCGACTACACCAAAGCAAAAACTGTAAGGGACGTCGCGGCACCAGATAAAACCTGGACTTGGGTCTTCAGTGATTCGCGCGAGATCCTATAGCAAGTTAACCGCAGATATTCCAACCAACTGATCGGGCGTTCTGTTGTTCTTCAAAGCCTTTTGATTTCCAAAATCCAAAGCCACCCAAGCGGGTGGTTTTTCTATTTGAGGTGAACTGTGAGAAAAAGTCTGACCAAGGAACAAATTGTCGCCGCAATCAAGAGATCTTCCAGCGAACTAGGGCGATCACCAACCATGGAGGAACTTGCCAGGAAATTTCACGTGTGCAGAGGCACCATTCAGAAGAAATTCGGCAGTTACAGCATGGCACTAGAGATGGCAGGTCTGGGCTCGCCACGGAACCGGATCAAGTATTCCATGAAGGACTTGTTTCTGGATTGGGCGGGGATCGCGCGCAGGCTGAAGAAACTGCCGACAGTGGAGGATTTCAATCGCGAGACAAAGTACAGCATCATGCCGCTCTCCTGCCGGATAGGGAGATGGCTGGAAGTACCGATGGCGATGCAGGCGTTTGCGGAAGAAGAAGGGCTGACGGCGGAGTGGCGCGATGTTATGGAGATGATTGCCGACCACACCGGGCGTGTGGCGCTGGGCTCAACGCGAACCAACTTCACCCGTTTGCGAGGTGCTGTAATGCAAGACCGGCCGGTTTTCGGCCCTCCGGTGGCCCGCGGCCCGCTTCTGCACTGGCCGACGAACGAAAACGGCGTGATCTACCTGTTCGGAGCGCTGGCGGAGCGCATGGGCTTTGTGGCGTCGTTGATTCGAACGGGCTTTCCCGATTGCGAGGCATTGAGAGAAGTGCGACCGGACGAGTGGCAGCGCGTGTTGATCGAGTTTGAATACGACAGCCGCAGCTTTGTCGCGCACAAACATAATCCTAAGAAGTGCGACATCATCGTGTGCTGGATCCACAACTGGAAGAGCTGCCCGCTCGAAGTAATCGAGCTGCGCAGGATGGTGGACAAATATTACTGGGCGGGGAGGGGGAAATGATGATGGATTTCAGTGGAAACTCGCACCCGACATTTTTGGCCAGATGAGAAAAGGCCGGGGCACCCGGCAAAGCATTGTGCAAGGAAAAGGCGAACTCCCAAACCCCAGAGGATGGCAACACAGTTTACCTACTGAAGGAGCAACATGTTGTGTCACATGTTCGCCACGCTACTATTCACTGATTCACGCATTCCTACATCAACGCGAGACTCAAGGGTGTGTGGCTTGCCGGAGAACCTTGGTGTAGAAAAAGTCCGTGCATCAAAGAACAGCACGGTTTTTTGAGCGGGAGTTTACCGAAGGTCAACGATTCGGATTAGCGACATCTCCGGAGCTCTGGACGTGGAGCAGCGTTCGACATTACTGGTACGGCGAAGAAGGGCCGGTGAAAATTGGAGAGTAATTGTCCTCCCACCCTTTGGGCCTAAACGAATCTCGCGCAACAGCGGCACCAGATTCAGTCCCAAAGGATGGGGCACCCGGCGTCATGTAACTACTCAGCTGCGAGGTCGATCAACGGGTACAATGAGCACGACTAAAAAGAGGACAAATGACGATTCGCAAACAAGACCTTGAAGCGCTTGACTCCGTATTCCTGGCCCTGATGTGTAAAAAGATGTCCCAGGATGAGAAAGCCGCGCCGGATGCCCGTAAGCAGGCACAGAAATTTAAGGAAGAATGGTTCCGTTTGACCGAACCGGAGACGCCGCCGCGCAATCAGAAGGAAATGGATCAGATAAAGAAGGGCCTGGAAGATTTGCGGGCTCGCATGGTGGATTTTCTGCTGCCGTATGTTCAGGCGAGTTTTGCTCCTTGAGCCCATTAGTCTCCACCGCGTCGTCTACTTTGACCTAAGCGAAATACGGCTTTCTCGTCTTGGGCTAGAAAAGCGGCTGTCGGCATGGCCTATTGCTGGCTAGTTGACCCAAGAACAAGAACCAGAGTACACTCGGAGAGTCTCAGGAATGGGACTTTGGCGGAAGCCAACAATTCAGCGGGCGGAACGCCCTTTAGGAGGAATCCCCATGACAGCATCGCTGTCTGAACTTTCCAAGGTTGCAGAGCAACTCAACAAAGAATCCGCGAAGGTTAACGCGATCATCAGCCGAGTCAACGAGTCACTCGCAACGATGAATATCGGCGTGGAAGTGTGGCTGGATGGGCTCAACCAGTTTCCATGGTCTGATGATCCTCGCAATGACACGACAGCGGCATCCACTGAATACATGGCGGAGCAGCTTGGTTACGGGCTGGCGGAGGACAAATGGCAGCTGGCCGTACGGCTCGTAGAAGTGCGAGAAGTAGAGCGAGAGAATGTCACCGAATACATCATATCGAACGCTCATGCCAGCCGGCCGTTGATCAAGGCAAGCCGCAATTTACGAATTGAGTCGTTGGACCTGCTCCCGGCCCTCACCGACGCAATCAAACAGCGATTGGAAAGCATGATCACGAGCATTGCTGAGTCAGCGGCTGCAACCATGGTGGTGGTTCTCCGCGCAGAAGATTGCGACCGTTCAGTAGAGGAACTTGAGCTTTCCGTTCGCAGCTACAACTGTCTGAAAAATGCCAACATCCAGACGATCGGAGAACTTGTGCTCAGCACGGAAGAAGACTTGCTTGCCACAAAGAAGTTCGGCCGTTCATCACTTAACGAAATCAAGAGTCTGCTTGCTTCCCTTGGGTACTCACTGGGAATGAAGTACGACATCGAAGGCAACATTGTAAAGCCCGAATTTGCCTAACACGCATTTCGCATCGGGCGGCCCTTGCCTCAAGACTGCCGCCCAACTTTTTCCCGGCGGAGACGTGCGCAGCATCTTTGTCTGGTGATGTCGGCCCTATAATGATCGCAAGAGGGAAAATCAATGCAGCTTCAGCGCGGGATTCAGCTCGGTCTGTTACACAAGCAATTAGGCATCGATGCCAATGCGCGCGTCGCTTTTCAGCTTACGCCGCCCGTCGTCATCATCTGGGATTACAACACAGGGACGCGCTACACTGTGGATGGTACTGTCCCAAGCGTGACCGACCAGGAGTTTGAGGTACCGAAACGCATGAAGGACATTTTCGCCGCGTCCAACGAACAGCTCAAAGAGCGGTGGGATAACGGCTGGCTCGATGGCTGGACCGATGAACGGGAAACAATCTTCTCAGAGCTTGTTCTGCGCGGTGTGAATATGCTCCCCGGTTACAGGAACCACTCATCGCAGCAATGAGCACCCCTGCCTTATCAACCATTCTTCCAGATCTTGAGGATGAGCTTTTCTACGCCATACTGGATGTCGCTCAGGATATTGATCAGTCCCTGACCGTTCAGGCACAGGGCAGTCCAATCTGGGTCGATGCGTTTCGAGAAATTGTCCGCTATGACATACTCTATCCGGCGCACTCCAAGGCTCTTAAATACCGGTACATCGATTTTCGCCAGAAAGGATTGCTTGCACTGCAAAAACAGGGTTCAATTGGGCCGGGGCAGTTTCGCCAGGCCATACCAACGGAAGTTGGATCAGAAGACGGGTGGGTGATTGCCGAAGTTGATCGGGCAAGATTTTTCAAGTTGCTAACAGGTTTAAAAGCGGAGCAGAGCCGCCGCGAGCGCGGCCAGCAGTTGGCACCCTATGTGCAAAGTAATGCGGCTGCTCGTTTGCTCCAACTGGCCGAATCCTTCGACCGCGTGGCGGTTCGCCTGAAGACGCGCCGAAGCGGGCGGGAGCCTTTGCTCATCAAGGACGAGTACGATGTTCAGTACGTCATGGGTGCTTTGCTGGAGACGCAATTCGAGGACGTGCGCTCGGAGGACTGGATAGCGAACTACGCGGGCGGCGCGACGCGCGTGGATTTCTGCCTGAAGCAAGAATCGACGTTCGTAGAAACGAAGATGATGCGTGATGGCCTCACGGATCACAAACTCGGTGGCGAACTGATCATTGACATTGAGCACTACAAGCAGAGAGCCGACTGCAGGTCTCTCTTGTGCTTCGTTTATGATCCTGATCACCGGCTGAAGAATCCGCGTGCGCTAGAGAATGATCTTACAAAGCAGCACGGCAGCTTGGCGGTCACCATTTTAGTGCGGCCGAAATAGAGGCTTCGCGGACTCAGCGTTCCGCCAGATATTCCTGCACGCTTGGCAGCCCTTCCACCCTTCCGGCGAAAATCTCGGCGAATTCGTGCAGCAGCTCCTCGTGAAGAAGCGTGTTGCTGGCCAGCACCTGGCGGCTGTCAATGGAAAACGGCTGACCGCTGAAGTTGGTCACGGTTCCTCCAGCCTCTCGCACAATCAACACGCCGGCGGCAGTGTCCCAGGGATTCAGGTTGAACTCCCAGAACGCGTCATAACGCCCGCAGGACACGTAGCAGAGGTCAAGAGCAGCCGATCCCGCGCGGCGCACACCATGAGATCTCAGCGTGAGCTGGTGATAAAAGTGGATGTTGGGG
>DASUBD010000441.1:0-5835 GCA_035763445.1 Candidatus Angelobacter sp. | reverse complement strand
GGCGTGTTCCTGGGCAGAGGTAACAGCGCAGATAGCCAGAAAAAGAGCGAAGCAAAAGAACTTCATGGCAGGCTCTCCGGATTTGAAAGAAATTCCTGGGTTCGGCCGTCGATTGGATGAAAGCATTCTACAACGTGCGTGTATCAGGAAGGACTCTCTTGGGTGCTTAATATTTACTTAGTCGATATCAGATGCGGAGAGTCACTGCACGGAAAATGGCGTAAGCTACACTGCTTAACAGGAGCGGCAGAATGAATCGTTGGCAGTCAGTGGTCCTTGTAATTGTTGTTCTCGCAGCGATGGGCGGAGCGCAGCAGGCGCCTTCCGTCCAGCCCTATGACGTAGTGATCCTGAACGGCAAGATCATTGATGGTTCCGGAAATCCGTGGTATTCCGGCGACATTGGAATTCGTGGCGATCGTATTGAGACGATCGGGAAGCTTCAAGGCGTGCAGGCGAAAAGGATCATTGACGCCCACGGGTTGGTGGTGGCTCCGGGATTCATTGACATGCTCGGGCAATCCGAGTTTCCGCTGCTGATTGATAATCGCGCCATCAATAAGCTCTCGCAGGGAATCACGACGGAGATCACTGGAGAAGGCGGGTCGGCGGCGCCGCAGAACGCGATCACAATCAAGGCAGCCATGCCCGGGCTGGAGCCGTATCACCTGACCATCGATTGGACCGACCTTGCTGGATATTTCCGCCGTCTGGAGAAGCAGGGCACGCCGCTGAATCTGGGTACGTATGTGGGAGCAGCCCAGGTGCGCGAAGCGGTGATTGGCGACGACAATCGTGCACCGACACCTCAGGAACTGGAACGGATGAAAGCGCTGGTGCGGCAGGCCATGGAGCAGGGTGCGTTGGGCATTTCCACGGCTCTGATCTATCCGCCCGGGCACTATGCCAAGACTGATGAACTGATCGAGCTGGCGAAAGTGGCTTCGCAATATGGCGGCATCTATGCCTCTCACATGCGCAGCGAAGGCAAGAGCGAGATGGCAGCCATCGATGAAGCGCTGCAGATCGGCCGCGAGGCGCATATTCCCGTGGAGATTTTCCATCTCAAGGTGGCGGGCAAGAGTCGCTGGGGATCCATGCCGCAGGTGATAGCCAAATTACAGGCGGCGCGCGACTCTGGGATTGACGTGACAGCCGATATGTATCCCTACCTCGCGGGCGCTACGGCGCTGGCTTCTGCGCTGCCTCCGTGGGTGGCCGATGGCGGCATGGACAAGCTGCTGGAACGATTGCGTGATCCGGCAATACGCGCGCGGATCAAGAAGGAGATGGCGGAAGATCATCCTGACTGGGAGAACCTCTACCTGGCAAGCGGAGGCCCGTCCGGTGTGATGGTTGCCTCTGTGGTGGAACAGAGTCTGAAACCTTTGACCGGCAAGACAGTAGCGCAGATTGCGCAGCAGCAGAACAAAGATCCGCTGGATGCGCTGTTTGACCTGGTGCTGGCGGACAAGGGACGTTCAGGAGCGCTTTACTTCATCGCCAGCGAAGAGGATCTGCAGCACGGACTTAAGCAGCCGTGGACCAGCATTGGACTCGACTTCAACGAGATGCCGCTGGATGGTCCGCTGTTTGAACCGCACAGCCATCCTCGCGGCTTCGGCAGCATGCCTCGTTTTCTGGGACACTACACTCGCGATCTTCATCTGCTGCCGCTGGATCAGGCGATACGCAAAATTACCTCGCTGCCTTCTCAGCGCGAGCACCTGCGCGACCGTGGTCTGATCAAGGAAGGCTTCTTCGCCGATATCACCATCTTTGATCCTGCAACCATCATTGATAAAGCCACGTACACTGATCCGGCGCAGCTTTCGATAGGCGTGAAGTATGTGTTTGTAAATGGGCAACTGGAGTTCGCCGACGGGAAGATGACTGGAGTGAATGCGGGAAAGGCGTTGAAGGGAGCGGGGGCCAAACTCTGATCTTCTTGGCGAAACCATTGTTGCTCCCGCGGTGTCTTTATAGGGAAGATACTCATCTAAGGACGTTCCTGTTCAGAGAATGGAACTAAGGAGCCGCGTATATGCGCATTAGGCTGCTTGTCTTCGCTGCTTTGTTTTTAGGGGGCTTACAAGGCCAGGACCACGCACCCAAGCCTCTGATCAGCAAGGAGCCGCTCACCTCTGAGCAGATTGTCATCTATCGGGCCGTGCTGGTGGATTACACACAAGGAGAAGACACAAGGCTCAACATTGCGAATACCACAGAACTTTTCTCTGTGGGCTTTGGGCTGGAACCCGACTGTTTGAAGGGCTTTGTAATGCCAGTCAAGTCTGGAAGCAACATTGTGCACAAGATGGAAGCTGCGGTGCTGCTCAATTCCAGCATGGCACTGGTTAACCCAGAGAAGCAAGGTGAGTTGGTGAAGCAAAATGATCCTGCTAATTTGGTTCACCGCGCCATCGATGAACACGAGCACGTGAGTGACAAGGAATTAGACAAATCGGTGAAGCAGGCCTTTGCCACGGGTCTGTTTACTTTTTCTGAGATAGTTTTCAATAAGCAGCATACGCGTGCAATGTTGCAATATAGCTTTGTTTGCGGGGAGCTGTGCGGCAACGGCAAGACCATCATCATGAAGAACGTTGCGGGAAAGTGGAAAAAAAGCAAGGTGTGCGGCGGCTGGATTTCGTAGCCTGTACGCGCGTGTGTAGGATTCGCACAGCCGAGGGCGGCTGTGCCGCCCGATTTTCTTGCCTGGATGCGTCGATCTATGGCGTCACTAGTTAGTCGCCTACTTCCGCATGTGCGACCGACTGCGCTACTGGTTCCATCCGCACTGCAACGCCGCTCAGCACAGCATTGCCGGAGAGCGGATCACGGCTATTTTCATCGAGCAGCGCATTAAGGTTAGCGCCAGGCTGAGAGGCGGCGATGTTCATCTGAGTTCCGGGCTGATCGTGCCCCCATCCATGAGGCAGGCTAATGACGCCGGGCATCATCTCATCTGTAATTTCAACTTCGGCTTGTACGCTGCGGCCATTCTGACTGATGCACGCCATCGTGCCATCCTGGAGCCCGAGACGCGCAGCGTCGGCTGGATTTACCAGCGCGGTACAGCGACCTGCTTTGGCCTGTTGTGCTTTTGCAAGCACTGGCAGGTTATGCATCCAGCTATTGTTGGAATGGAGCTGCCTCCGCCCAATTACCACCAACTCAGGGACATGCCGGCCGAGATCAGCCGATGCGCGCTGGAGATCAGCAATCAGCATGGCCGGAGCAAGCTCGATCTTCCCTGAAGGCGTACGCAACACTTCAGGCACACGCGACTCCAGCGGGCCAAGGTCAATGCCACTGGTGGCAGCCATGACTTTATCCAGATTGAGGCCGCTCGGTTTGAGTCCGAACTGGTCGCCATAAGGGCCGGCACGAAGTCCGAGATCAAGCAGCCGCTCCGGACCGCGCCGCGGCGCAACGCGCTTGAGCACCATGCCAGTCATAAGACCGGCGAAGCGTTTTACGTCTTCGTGGGTGAGTTCGTCGTCAAGCTGGTCCAGATCAGCTTGCGCGCCTTTGCCCTGAAGGATGGCAATGAGCCGCAACAGAATCTGCCACTCGGCCGGCTGGCCTGCGGGAAGCTGGAAGACCGGCGGGCTGAAACGGGCGTGATTGCGATGCGAGAGCTGGGCAAAAACCACATCGTAATGCAGATCTTCCAGTGGCGAGAGTCCGGGCAGAATCACATCAGCGTGGCGCGTAGTTTCATTGAGATAAATGTCCACGCTGACCATGAAATCGAGCTTCCCCAGCGCAGCCGAAAGTCGCGGACCGTTGGGCGCGGAAAGCACAGGGTTGCTGGCAATACTGATCAACGCCTTGACCTGGCCGTCGCCAGGCGTTTCCATTTCTTCCGCGAGGCAGGTCATGGGAAACTCTCCCATGAGTTCGGGCACGCCGGAGACGCGGCTTTTGCGCCGGCCGGTGACAATGCCTTTGCCCGATCCGCCTTTGCCCAGGGTGTTGGTCTGCAAGGCCGCGGCTTTGGGAAACATGACGCCGCCGGGCTCGTCAAAATGCCCAGTAAGAATATTGATGACATCAATCAGCCAATTGCAGAGCGTTCCGTATTCCTGAGTGCAGGTTCCCACGCGGCCGTATACAGCAGCACGATTCGCCGAGGCCACTTCGTGCGCCAGTGAGCGAATGGTGGTGGAAGGAATGCCACAGCGCTCGGCAACTTTCTCAGCGGAGAAACCGGCAACTGCGGTGCGCAACTCTTCCAGTCCGGCAACATATTTTTCCAGCCGTCCAAGCCGCACCAGATTTTCTGCGAACAGCGTGTGCACCATTCCGAGCAGAAAGAAGGCATCAGCGCCAGGACGGATGAAGATGTGCTGGTCTGCAGCCTCGGCGGTTTCAGTCCGGCGTGGATCGATGACGATCATGCGGCCGCCGCGCGCACGGAGAGCTTTGGCCTTGTCACGGAAGTTGGGAACGGTCCACAAGCTGCCGTTGGAGACGATGGGATTAGCGCCCAGAATGACGAGCAGTTCAGTGCGCTCAATGTCGGGGACGGGGAATGAGAGCCAATCACCGAACATCAAGCCGTTAGAAAGCTGCTTTGGCATCTGATCGAGCGTGGAGGCGGTGAAGACGTTGCTGGTTCCAAGCACGCGTCCCAGCCGCTGCACGTACAGGAGCAGGCTGGTCTTGTGCACGGTGGGATTGCCGATTACCAGCGCGACGGAATCCTTGCCGTGCTGAGAAATCACGGGCGGCAAGCGGCGCTCAATTTCCGCAAAGGCTTCATCCCAGGTTACGGGAACGTGGCGGCCATCGCGCTTGATCAGCGGCTGGCGCAGCCGGTCAGGATCTTCATGGAGGTCCTTGAGCGCGACGCCCTTGGGACAGAGATAGCCGCGGCTGAAGACGTCAGCTTCATCGCCGCGAATGCGAGTGACTCTACCGTCAGAGATGGTCAGCTCAAGGCCACAGCAGGCTTCACAAAAGGGACAGATGCGATGGGAGATGGTTGGCTCATTCATGTCGCTTCGCTCCAAAGCGCCGAAGATCTTGCATCCTGCGAGCGGTTGATTGCGTTCAGTTACATGTCAGCATTGCCCGGCCAGTGAACATCTGGCCGTTTGCCGGGGTTGCTGTAACTGTGACAGGGTTGGCCAACGCCGCCGTATACGTGGCCACTACCTGAGTTCCTTGAGCCGCCGAGAGATGGACCGACGGATCATTTGTGGTCCAATTGGAGTTCACTAATGCTGCGGTCTGTCCGGCGGGACATCCGGCGTTGCCGTTGAACTGAAAGGACGCGCTGAAATTCTGGCTGTTGCCCGGGGCGGTTGCGGCGTGGTCCGCCGTTGCTGAAGCAGGCCCCACGTTGAGCCCCAAGGGTCCGCAATTGGGAGTCATCGTCGGGCTGCCGCAACCGATCGTCAGCAATAGTGCGGACAACAGACTGCAAAGACAAACTTTAACAGCAGACATTGTGCTCGCCCCCCTGCCGGTTCGGATTGTACGCTTCAAGGAAACGCGGCGAAACTGTTCTTCTCCCCAGAACGTTCTGCCGCGTTCAGCATGCAGCGTTAGAAGAGCCCTTTATCAACCCCATGATGCCGGACGAAGCCGGGCACGCGCTGAGTCCGGCTGTCTCAGGAGCATCCACATCTTTGGCCCGCAAAACGCCGTCAAGCGGTTCGGAGCGAAGCGACAGAAACCTAAGCTCGTGCCGGATCCATCCTTTCCGGGTTTACGCTCAGTTCTTCAAACGCTTTGTGCACTTTCTTGGCATCGAACTTGCCGTCGCGCGCAAGACGTGAGATGGCTGCCGCCGCAATGGCTTCAGCGTTGATCTCAAAGTGC
>DASUBD010000440.1:0-5798 GCA_035763445.1 Candidatus Angelobacter sp. | reverse complement strand
GCTCTTTATGGCCGGTTACAGCAAAGAGCAGGAACTGGAAGCAGACCGCGACGGCACACAATTGGCTGTGATGGCCGGGTATTCGCCACAGGGTGCAGTCCACCTTTTCCAGCAATTTGAGAAGTTGCGCCAGCAATATGTATTGAAGGCGGAAGATCCCGCGGATGAACTATCCAAAGTCGCTGTGGAAGGGCTGGTGGGATATTTTCGCAGCCATCCTCTACCGGAAGAACGAATTGCGCAGATCAATGAAATCATGGCCAGCCGAAAGTGGCCCCAACCTGCCGAACGCAATCTGAAGGTTCGTCCAGATGAAGTGCAGGCGGCGAAGACCAGATAGCCTTTCCAGTCACCGCTAAGAAATCACCCGTAAGGATAAAAGATAAAAAACAGCAGCGAGAGCGTGGTCAGGATCCAGAGACCGGGTTTGATCTCGCGAATTTTTCCTGTCACCAGTTTCCCCAGAGGATACAAAACAAATCCGGCAGTGATGCCGACTCCGATATTAAAGCTGAAGCACATGAGTGTGACGACGGCAAAGGCGGGGATGGATTCCGTGTAATCGGCGAAATTGATTTTCGCGATCGGCTCAAGCATGAATAGTCCCACCAGAATCAATGCAGGTCCGTAAGCCTGCGCGGGAATTGCCGCCACAAACGGCGAGAAGAAAAGCGTCGCGGCAAAGCAGGCAGCGACGACCAGAACGGTAAGCCCGGTTCGTCCGCCGGCTTCAATCCCTGTGGCCGACTCGACGAACGCGCCTGATGTTGTGGTGCCAAGAACGGGCGCAAGCGTTGTGGTCAGCGCGTCAACAATCATGGGCCTCTCGATCTGCGGCAGCTTGCCATCTCTATCGAGAAAGCCTGCGCGCGCGGAAAGACCAATCAGCGTTCCCATGGTGTCAACAAAGGCCATGATGAAGACCGTGAGCACTACGGGAAAGGCACCCCAGGTGAGCGCTCCGTGGAGGTCAATCTGCCAGAAAATCGGCCTCAGACTGGGCGGAAAGCTGACGAAGTGCGCGGGTGCAGGAGCCGTTTTGAAGACGAACGCAACCACCGCGGTGACAATGATTCCCAGCAGGATGGCTCCGGGAGTTTTGCGGATGACCAGAACAGAAAGAAGGAGAAAGCCGAAGATGGCCACCAGCACCGCGGGTGAAGTGAGGTGTCCGGAGCGCACAGGCGCGCCTGCAACTCCGAGCGCGACAATGCCTGTCTGGTTCAGGCCGATGAACGTGAGGAACAGGCCGATGCCGACGGCAAAGCTGTAACGCAGCGACAAAGGAACTGAATCCACCACCCACTGACGAAGTCGCAACAGCGTGAGTACCACAAAGAGAACGCCGGCAATAAAGATTGCCCCGAGCGCAGTCTGCCACTTGTAGCCGAGCTGCACGCACACGGTGAAAGCGATGAACGCGTTCTCACCCATGTAAGGCGCAATGGCAAACGGCCGATTGGCGTAAAGGCCCATGAGCGTGCAGCCGAACACTGCAGCGGCAATGGTGGCGACGAAGCTGGGACCTGCGGGGATTCCGGCCTGCGCCAGAATGGCCGGATTCACCACCACAATGTATGACATGGTGGTAAAGGTGGTCAGGCCGGCGACAATCTCGCGCGCAAGAGAGGTCTGGTATTTCTCAAATTCAAAGAACCGGTTGAGTGCGTGCATCAGCCCTTGGGCCTCAGTTTCTGTTCTTCGTCAAGATAAGCTATGAACCCGCAGATGAGCCGGTAACTGTCATAGAAAACTTCCGGACGGAAAGGCGTCGCGGTGCCCGAAGCAAGGTTTGCCTGCGTGATGGAGTGAATGGTGATCTGGGGAATGTGGCGTGAAAGAAAAGGATCAGAATCACTGGGGCCGGCGCGACCAAGATCTATCTGGCTGGCCGGCAGCTTCATGGCATAGACCATCTTTATCAGCATCTGCACAAGGTCCTTATCAGAGCGGGCACTCCAGATTTTTGTGGGAGAAAGCCCCAGCGTATCCAGGTTGACCATCGCCTGGACGTGGCTGAGTTCCGCGGCGCTCATGCGGCTGAGAAAAGCCTGCGATCCCAGCAGCTGATTGCCTTCATCGGCAAACGCGACAAAAACAATGGTGTGCCGCCGCCTGCGCGTGTGCAGGCATTCATAGAGACTCGGCAGCAGCAGGGCGCCGGTCCAGTCATCGAACGGGCGGAGCGCCGATGTCGCATGATCGTAGTGCGCGCCAATCACAATGGTCTGGTCAGATTTACCGCGCATCCGGCAAACGATATTGGGGATATCACTGCCCTGGACCGGCTCTTCAGACAAGAAACTACCCTTGCAGCCGGCCTTGCTGAACCAGGCTTTGATCTGGTCGGCGCGCTCGCGGTCCGTTTGCGGGATCTCCCTGGTCCTCTGCAGCAGATCGGCCTCACGCGAGGGCGAGAAATGGACCTTCTGCGCGGCGCAGAGCGCGCACAAACTCAGCACAAGAATGGCGAGCGAGGCCCCGCGCATGGTCACGTTATCTTACACGGGAGAGCGGCCAAAACGCAGTCACCGGGTGCCGGTGGTTAAACCTCTGATTGCCGCTACTGCCCGGAGCGTTTTTGCAGGCCTGACTTGTGCGCCACCGGTTGCATCGCCAGATCCTGCGCCAGCTTGAAGCTGAGCTCGGATTCTGGTGGGAGTTCTTTTTTTCGTCCGGTATAGACCTGCGTGCCTGCACCGGCAGCTCCGCCCGCAAGCGCCCCAATGGCAGCGCCTTTGCCGCCGCCAAAGATCGCGCCCAGAACGGCGCCAATGGCCGCTCCGCCGCCCACATACTTGCCTGTACGCTTGTTCGCGCCCAGACCGCCCGGAGCTGAACTCTTTTCCTGCGTGGTCAGCAAATAGCGCTGGCCATTCACAGTCACCGAGCGCAGATCAAGGTTGGTGTCTTTCTCAGCAGGGACCGCCACCAGCTGCGCTGATGAGCCGCGCGGAATCACTACGTTCCCTGAACCATCCTTAATGTCATTGCTCACCGTGGCGCCAAATTTGGCGTTGGCTGCAGGCTTGGCCGGAATTGCGGTGTTGGTCTTCACTTTGATCTCAGTATCTTTGGGCAGCACGTGTGACGCGGCCTGGGCCGCCGCAACGGCTGCCAGCAAAAACAATGGAGCAAGAACCCTGAGTTTCATGGTTGCCTCCCCTTCTTCACTTCTTGAAGATGCCGCAGCACAACCGCTGGTTGCGGGCTGGATCTCCCCAAGGCTCAATGGCGAAAAAGTGCAACTGCGGCGCATCCTGGGGCGATTCTTCAAAAGGGAAAGATCCGCGGACTGCGTTTTTAAGAACATGTCTCATTCCTGATGAGCCCAATACTGACCGCGAACATTCAAGCTTGCCCATAACTCCGGAAACGTGGGATAGTTGCTGAAGTCAATCGGGATATCAGCTGAAACCGCGGGTGAGTTTTGCGATGGAACCGCGTGAATTAAAAGCTGCGATGGAACGTTGCGACTGGATCTTTGATTTCTTCGCAATAGGATATGACTATCTCGCAAGCCGTCCCAGCCAACCCGAGTCACTGCTTGAGCGTCTCGCGCACAACTCTAATCCAGAGCTTCGCCAGCGCATAGCGGAGAGCGACGGAGATCTGCCCGCCCTCATATTCAGCTTCCTGGGTGTTCCTTTCAGGCGCTGGGCCGGCATGAGCGACAGCCATCTTGAAAGCGACGATTTCTGTTTCAAGCTGCTTAGTGTGCTGTGGCAGATTGATCGCGCAGCGGCGGACCTGAACTACTTCAAGACCGGCGCAAGCAGAACGGCCTGGCCGCGTGTCCGTATTCACCTTCAACAGTCAGGCCTGCAGTTGAATCGCGACCATCGGCTGGTAACCGTACGGCCACCACACCTTGAAAACAAGAAATGGTGGCGTGCGGCAAAAAGAGCCAAATGGAGCCTGCTGGAGCGGGGACAAAACCTTGATCCTTTGTTCCAGAACCTGGCCCGAGTGGCGGAGGTGCCGGGAGCAACTTTTGTGCTCACCACTCAACTCCCTGCCATCTATGACAGGCTTGAGCCGGATAAAGACACGCTCAAGATCGGCGTAGTTCCACTCATCCATGACATGCGGGTTGGCAGCGCTGCCGCGGAACTGCTTCCCGGGCCGCTCCGCGTCTTGCCCAGAACAACACCATCAAAGTTCGGCAGCGCGGTAGAAAATCTGTTCGCGGTGGAAATTGACGGCACAGGAACAGCCGCCATGGAAGCGCTCGCCGCCCGAGCAGCCTCTGCAACACAAGCGGCCTGCGATAACGCTGTTGAGGTCCTTGTCTTCCCTGAGCTGGTGGTGCCGGATGAGGTGGTACGCGCCATCACCTGGGTATTGCAAAGCAATGCCCGGAGAGGCGCACACACACCACGCCTCACCGTTGCCGGCAGTTTTGGCAGACGCAACCGCAACGGCCGGCGCTATAACGAGGCCATTGTGCTGGACGGCAGCGGCGGTGAACTGCACCGGCAACGCAAGATGCACGCTTATGAAATGCATCCTTATGAGCAGGACAAGTACGGCTTGAGGGCTTTGTTTGGAGGAGTTCCGCGCCAGGAAGATTTTGATATTTCACCCCGGCAGCTTGCCTTCTTTGATTCGCGCGCAGCCGGTTACAGGACGGCGGTCCTGATCTGTGAAGATGCAGCCCAGCCCAACCCGGGGCGGCAGGCTGCGGCAGCGTGGCACGCCACCATGGTGCTGGTTCCGGTAATGGCCGGGGCATTGGAGGAGAATTCCTGGTGCTGGAACACGGCTGAGTATTTTGCTGCAGACGCAGGCGCGCTTACGGTGGTGGCCAATTCCGGCGGACTGCCCCGGGCGCAGTATAGAAAGGACAGCAAGAGCGCCGAGCCGCCCCTGGCCGTCTTCGGGGCTCCCATTGCTGATCCTCAATATAAGAATGTAAGGAACGGCACAGACGGGGCTGGAACCGGGCTGATCCTGTTCTCCATCCCGTAAGTTGTTGAAACTAGGTATAAAAATGGGGCAACACGAAACTTTCTGTTGACATCAGTGTATAAGTTATGTATAAAAACAGAGCACTCAAGTTATACAACCATGTAAAGCAGGAAGACATGAACACAGCAGTCCAGCGAGCACCCAAGCCCGCAGAGTCTGTGTCCGAGGGCGGTCTGAAGGCGCTTTTGCACCAGAGCCTTGAGGCAAAATCGGACGAAGAGATTGCGGCCTTACAAAGAACCATTAACGTAGCCATCACCAGCCTTCTCAACGCGCTCAGCAGCCCATTTACCGTGCCGGTGGAAAACTTTCTGGCTGAGATGCAGCAGGTTATAGCCGGTAATCCCGTACCCATGAGCGAATGCACGCGCAGCCGCGCTTTTTATTTCGGACAGATTTACGCGCTGGCGGAGCTGGCCGGTACGGTGCGGCAAATGAAGGTCCCAATGGAAGCGGCACAGGTGGCGCTGAACCGCTCAGATTCGCACCCCATCCTGAGCCAGGTGGTGGAGCATGACGCCATTACCAAAGCCGGACTGGCCAACGCGCTGGGCAAGCCCTCACAGAATCTGCATGCTGTGCTGCAGGAACTGGAAGAGTGCGGCCTGATCCGGCGTGACGAAGTCGGCCGCAGCGTGGTCTACTCTCCCACCCCGCTCACCCGCGTCTGCCTCACATGGATGGAGCAGACTGAAGCTGCAACCGGCACATAGCCGGATTCTTTTTTTGGACCCGCTCCAGGCCGATGATCCTTCAGCTTCTGTGGATCGGAATATGTGGCATAGACAACTCCTGTCTGTCCGCTTCTCGCGCCCGTGAATGTGTGG
>DASUBD010000439.1:0-11794 GCA_035763445.1 Candidatus Angelobacter sp. | reverse complement strand
TCCCTGTATCGCTCTGGAAGATGGCGCCTTTGCTGTTGACGCCAGGATCTTCCTCAAGCTTGAAAGTCTGCAGCACACAGGATCATTCAAGCCGCGCGGCGCCTTCAATTGCATTCTCAGCTCTCAAGTGCCGAAAGCTGGTGTGATTGCCGCCTCGGGAGGGAACCACGGAGCTGCTGTGGCCTACGCAGCAAGGCAACTTGGATACCCCGCCGAAATTTTTGTTCCTACCATCTCTTCCCCCGCTAAAGTTGATCGCCTTCGCCAGTATGGCGCCACGGTCAATATTATTGGGCGCAATTACGCAGAGGCTCTTGCCGCCAGCCATGAACGCGCCGCACACACCGGAGCTCTGGCCGTGCATGCCTACGACGATCCCCGCGTTCTGGCCGGCCAGGGAACGCTGGCGATGGAATTTGAAGAGCAGGTGCGTGGCCTGGAAAGTGTGCTCATCGCTGTGGGCGGAGGCGGGCTGATTGGCGGCGCTGCCTCGTGGTATCAGGAACGTGTGCGTCTTATTGGCGTGGAGCCTGAACGCGCTCCTACACTGTACAAGGCCCTTGAAACCGGCCGCGTGGTTGAAGTTGAGACCGGTGGGATTGCCGCGGATTCTCTGGGCGCGCGCCGCGTTGGCGAGTTGATGTTCCCCGTTGCGCAGAAGTTTGTGCGGCGTGTAGTACTGGTCAGCGACGAGCAGATCGTCAACGCCCAACGTTTACTGTGGCAAACACTTCGAGTCATCGCCGAGCCGGGTGGCGCGACGGCGCTTGCGGCGCTGATATCCGGAGCATACCGCCCTCATCCCGGCGAGCGGGTCGGCGTGGTCATCTGCGGCGCCAATGCCGAGCTCTCGAAATTCCCTGTCTAGCCCCAGCACGGGAAATCCAGTTTCCCATGGCGTTCGTACGAAGATTGACCATGCAGGAAAATACTCACTCCATCTTCATTACCGGTGGGACAGGCTACATGGGCAGCCCTCTGGTTATTGCGCTGCTACAAAGAGGATACAAAGTCCGTGCGCTTACCCGGCCTGAATCCGCGCAGAAATTGCCTGCAGGAGCACAACCCATTGTCGGCGATGCTCTTTCCAATGGTTACATTCATCAGGTCTCCGGTTGTGACACTTTTATTCATCTCGTGGGTGTTTCTCATCCCAGTCCCGCAAAAGCAGCTGAGTTCCGCTCCGTTGATCTGGTCGCGCTACGCCAGGCAGTAAATGCCGCCATGGCTGCAAAGGTCCAGCACTTCATCTATGTCAGCGTCGCGCATCCGGCTCCGGCCATGAAGGCATACATTACAGTGCGCCAGGAATGTGAAGCCATCATTCGCGAGAGCGGACTCAACGCTACCATCCTGCGTCCCTGGTATGTGCTGGGTCCGGGACATCGCTGGCCGTATGTTCTGCTCCCGGTCTATTGGCTTATGGAGCGCATTCCAAGAATGCGCGAAGGCGCGCTCCGCCTTGGCCTGGTGACACTGCCACAGATATTAAACGCGCTGGTGACGGCGGTGGAAGCGCCTTGCCATGGAACAAGGATTATGGATGTTCAAGCCATACGTCGCCAAAGTACAGAAAATGAAGTGGCTGTGCAGTTTTAACCATCAAAAATGCGGTTCTGCGCATCACCGGCAAGCAGACTTAGGCGATACGCGACTGCGCGGCTGATTCCCAGCGGGCCAGGGAAACAATCTGCCGGTATTCATAAATATGAACGCCGGCTGTTCCCTGCCTGACTGCTGCTACCATGGCGCGGCCCACAAGCTGAGCGTGCACAGAATGATATCGCCGCAGCTTGCCCAGCGTGAGCAGATCAAGGGCCGGGGCAACCGTCATCCCGATGGCCTCGCCCAGCCTGAATTCATCACGTTTTCCCAGCAGCAGGCTGGGACGAAGTATGTGCACGGCCCTGAACGGCAACTTCGCCAACTCCTCCTCCAGTTCGCCTTTGGTGCGAAGATAAAAGTTCTTGCTGCGCGGGTCAGCGCCCACGGACGACACCACAACCATCTGTTCCGCTCCCGCCTGCACTGCTTCATTGGCCAGATGTAGCGGCAGCTCCAAATCTATGCGTCGGAACTCCGCTTGAGAACCGGCTTTACGGATTGTTGTACCCAGGGCACAAAACAGGTCCTGCGCACCTCGAAGATCGTCAGCCGTCAGCGTTGCCAACTCGGCGATGCGTTGCGAAACTTTGGCCCGCGTAAGCGCCGGAAGCTGCCGTCGACCAAACAGCATGACTCGGGTGTAACTCGGATCATCCACCAGTTCACGCAGGCAGAAGCCGCCCACCAGTCCCGACGCGCCAAGCAGAATTGCAGTTCTGTCACTACTTATTCCCATCCTCTAATTATGCAAGACATCCGGCATTAGCAGCATTGGTCTTTCCACTATATGCGTCAGCCGATTTTTGCCGCACTTAGAACTCAAACACCAATCCGGCCGTAGGCAGGATCGGCAGTCCCTTGCCGAATTCCGGCCGAAGGAGGCCTGTAGCGGGATCGAACACGGAACCGATAACCTGCGGGTTGTCGTGGTTGGTCATGTTCAACCCTTCCACGTGCAGTGTCATTTTCCAGTGCTCAAAGGTCCACGCTTTATCTATGCGAATATCCAGCCGCTGTTACGCCGGAAAAGGTATGGGAGTGATGGACGCAACCAAAGTGTTTCCTGTACTCAATGTCACCTGATTTTCCAGGAATGGGAACCCGGAGCCGTATAGAAACTTGGCGCTCAGGTTCACACTCGGCGTCAGGCGGTAATTGGCAAAGGCATTAACGGTGTGATCGGCCGCGTGTGCAACAAGAGATGCCATCAAGGTAACCAGCGCCATGCGCCATTTCATCCGCTTTCCGCCTCCTCCGCACGCTGTGGTAAATCTGTACTGCAGATTTCGAGCAGAGAACGGAGCATAATCCATTTTTTGCGGAATCAGAGAGGATTATCTCTCGTTCACTGCCGCATACAGCGAAGGCGCGCGGCCGGCTCAATCACAACAGAAGGCAATGGCCATTCTTAGCTGCGATCCTGATTGATCTTGCGGTCAAAGTTGAAGACATACAAAACCAGCAGCCCATTGATGACAAAGACACCCGCAGATGCCAGAGCGGCGTGCAGTGCTGTGCTTCCCTGATGTCGCATGAAAGCATCCACAGACGCCGTCAGCAGCCACAGTTGCACCACCACGCCAATGCCCACCAGCACGAGGAGGGCGGTAAAGAGAGTGGTTCCCTGTCGCTGGCGCGTGCTCATGAGATCTCCACTCCAACCGCGAAGATTTCGTTACCCTGCTGTTCCAGCTTAATGCGCGGGAGTGGACGCGTAGGCGGCCCGGCGAATGGTCGTCCTTCCGAGACAGTGAAATATCCGTGGTGGCACGGACAGAACAGAACGTTCTCTTGCTCATTGTGGACGACAGCACAGGAGAGATGTGTGCAAACCTGGGAGTAGGCGACAAGATCGCCATTAGTTTGGCGCACCAGAATGCAGGGATCCTCTTCCGTGGGATAAGAAAAGAGCTTTGACTCACCAACGGAAATCGAAGACGCCATGGCAATCCTTGTTTTGGGCATCTCTGACGATTGAATAATATGTGGGAGGGCCACCACCACGGCATTGGCGCCTGCGATGGTAAGCGATCCCAGAGCAAGAAACTTCACCATCTCCCGCCGCGTCACGTAGTTGTCGCCCTCCCAGTTCACCGGGAAATCTTCACGCCAGCGCGCAGCTTTTTTCTTTTTGCACTCAAGGCAGTTGTCTTGCTGGTTTTCCTTGTCTTCCGGCATTTCAGTCTCCTTTGAGCAGGTTGGCGACGTCATATTCGTCTGTGGTGGTTCGGCCAATCTGCTCAATTGACACATCAATTCTGTGTACGCTTCGGGGAACAAGCACGTTTACCTTGGTGCGCACCGTTTCTCCAGCAAACTGCCACTCTCGAATGGCAACTCCCTGGCGCGTCCGCTCAATGTTTTCTCGCGTAGTAAAGGTCAGAGCCCCGGACGGGCAGACTGTAGCGCACATGGGTCGCTTGCCGATACTGGTGCGGTCATAACACATATCGCACTTCATCATCTGGTTGATCTCTGCCTTGTACTTGGGCACGCCGAACGGACAAGCCAGCACGCAGTTGGAGCAGCCAATGCAACGCGGCTTGAGCGAACTCAGCACAACGCCTTCCGGAGTCTTCTTGATGGCATCCGCGGGGCAGACTTGCGCGCAGATGGGGTCTTCGCAGTGCATGCAAACCTGCGGCGCAGTCTGCACGCTCTCAGCGCGCATGATGGTCTCCAGATGGATCATCGATACTCCGCGGTGCGTGTCGCATTCTTCGCAGGCCTGCATGCAGGCCCGGCAACCGATACAGCGGGAGTGATCAATAAAGAACTCCATTCCCCCGTTACCGTTCATCGCACTCCTCCGGCCTGCATTTCCAGTTCCGCAATGGCATCATGCGGGGCCGGAACTTTGCTCACCCGGACTGCGCAAATCTTGTATTCGGGAATATTGGAGATGGGATCAATGGCCCGGACTGTCATATTATTCGCGGCACGATCCAGCGGCCAGTGATAAGGAACAAATACAGTGTCCGGACGGATCGTCTTCACCACATTGGCCCGCACCGTGACACCACCTCGGCGGCTCTCCACTTTCACGAAGTCTCCTTCACTAATGCCGAGCTTTCCCGCTAATAAAGGATGGATCTCGCACACAGGCTGAGGATATTGGTCCACCAGAGCACCAATACGGCGCGTCTGCGTTCCGGAAAGATAGTGGGACACTACACGGCCAGTAGTAAGAATAATGGGATATTCGCTGTCAGTTTCTTCAGCTGCAGGTTTCCACTCCACGGCTTGAAAGTGAGCTTTGCCGTCAGGGTGGTTGAACTTGTTTCCTTCATAAAGACGAGGAGTCCCCGGATGCTCAGGAGAAGGGCACGGCCAGAAGACGCCCTTCTCCCGATCGATTCGCTCCCATGTAATGCCGTAATAATCGCTGACTCCTCCTTTGGAGGCGACGCGCAGTTCGTCAAAAATCTCTTTGGGTGATTCGTATTTGAATTTCTCCGCATATCCCAGCCGTCCGGCGATCTCGCAGATGATCTTCCAATCAGCCCGTGCGTCTCCCGGAGGATTCACCGCCTTCTTGTGATGAATGACCCGACCTTCAACATTCGTGGTGGTCCCCTCGTCTTCTTCCATCAGCGACCCCGCGAGCACCACATCAGCATAACGGGCTGTTTCAGACAGGAAAAAGTCGACCTGGGCAAAGAACTCCAGCTTTTCGCAGGCTTCGCGGATGAATGAATTGTTCGGCAGAGAAACCATGGGATTGCAGGAAATCGCCAGCAATCCCTTGATCTTGCCGGCATGGATGGCCTCAAAAATCGGCACCATGGAGAGACCCTTATGCGGAATACTCTCCTCCGGCACACCCCAGACGCTCGCAATATATTTGCGATGCTCGGGGTTCTCGATATCACGTCCGCCCGGAAGCTGATCACATTTCTGCCCCTGCTCGCGACCGCCCTGTCCATTACCCTGCCCTGTGATCATGGCATAGCCGCAGCCCTCGCGGCCGATGCGTCCTGTCGCAACCACCAGGTTGATCGCTGCCATGCAGTTCAGCACACCCTTTGAGTGGTGCTCAATTCCCCGCGCGTGTAACAGGAAGCTGGTGGACGCTGGCCCCCAGATCTCGGCTGCCTTCACAATCATGCTGGCGGGAACGCCAGCGATCCTGGCTGCGTACTCTGGCGTGTACTTCCGGACTGTCTCTTCCACTTGTTCCCAGCCGGTGGTGTGCTGGGCAATGAATTCCCGATCGATCCATCCCCGCTGGATCATGATGTGCAGCATGCCGTTGAACACGCCAATGTCGCCGCCGGACCGCACTGGAATGTACAGATCAGCGTTGCGGGCGATGGGCGTCATGCGCGGATCCATCACAATCAGTTTGGCTCCGTTCTCGCGTGCCTGCCACAGATAATGAGTGGTGATGGGCGCACATTCCGCCACGTTTGCTCCTGCTACCAGAATGGCCTGGGAGAGCGGAATGTCACTCCAGGGATTCGCTGACCGGTCAATGCCGAATATCTTTTTTGATGCCGCGCCGGCGGACACCATACAGAGCCGTCCGTTATAGTCGATGTTGGCCGTCTTCACCGCCACTCGCGCAAACTTGCCCATCAAATAGGCCTTTTCATTGGTCAATGACGCTCCGCCAAGCAAGGCGAAAGCATCATTTCCATATGCCTGCTGAATACGCCTGATCTCGCTCGCCACTTTCTCCAGCGCTTCATTCCAGCTCACAGGCACAAAACCAGTGCCGTCTTTGCGCACCATTGGCGCTTTCAAGCGGTCAGGATGCTCATCCTGCATGTAACGCTTCACGCCCTTGGGGCAAAGACGTCCCTCGTTGAAGGGAAAATCCTCCCACGGCTCAAAACCGATCACGCGATTATCTTTGACTTTGAGTTGAATGCCGCATTGCTGTCCGCAAAAGCAGCAGTGCGTTTGTACGATGCGGTCTGGCTCAACCTCCGCATTCCAACCGGTGGCCGGAATGCGATTCAAGCTGGGGCCAAACTGAGCAACTAATTCAGGAATGCTTACTGGTGGTTTGGCCATAAATTTTCCTTCGACATCGCGTTCGATGTAAGCCTCGTGCCCTGCTCGCGCCACTTCCCATCCTGCGCCATGGCCAGCGATTTTCGCCGGCAGGCCGGGCATACATCCTGATAATGGCGGCCATTACCGAGTTGATAGTGGATGCCGAGTGCCTGCTCAACGTCTTTCAAGTCTTCAATGTGAAGGCGCGAAGCAAACGCCTCGCCGCAACGGATACACGTGGCCTGCTGCGTCCTGGCGCCTTCTTCTTTGTAGAACTGCACTCCGATCTGCGCCGGACGCTGGAAGATATGGAAGAACTTTCCAAAAGGCAGATACAGCAGAGTGAAGATTACGGTGACTGCATGCAAGATTGACAAAAACCCGTAATTCAAGCCATGCAGGAGATGGGTCGATGCAGTCAGGAAAAGTCCTGTGATGGAAATTGCGAACAGCATCAGCAACGGCACCATATCCTGGGCAAATTGCTGGACAGAAATTGCGCCGCGATCGCGGGCACGCCTGAATAACGCCAGAGAAACTCCGGCCAGGACCATCACCGCCGAAATATCCAAAATGTTGAAAGTAAGAGCTGCGGTCAGCGTTCCCAAATGGAATGTTGAAACGTGCTGGCCGAAAATAAATGCCCGGTAGACTTCCTGATTCCCAGGCGCGCTCTCAAAGTGCACCCACCCGAACGAGAGCGGGAAGGTGACAGCAGCGGCCAGAATGCACCCCCAGGCAATAAGCCAGTGCGCCGCCCACCGAACGTGCGAGCGCTTTTCAATAAAGCGCTGCTCAAAGAAATCAGTGAAGAACACATGTGCTAAATGAAGAATATTGCGGGCCAGCCTGGCTGGCCGGAAAAAGACGCGCCAGCCCTGCACCCAATACTTGCGCGTGGGAGGACGGCGCAGCCACATGGCGAAACGGTAGCCGATACCAAAGGCAGAGAACACGCACGCGCCGGTGTAAGGAACCAAAGCGGCATCATAGTGCTTCAACCCATTGCTGCCGATAAAAATGAACACCAGCAGGGCGCTGGCCACAATCAGTCCCCAGATGGTGGCATGGGTTACATCTTGTCCTGTTGCTGTGGTTCGGATCAAAGCTGCTCCTGAGCTGTCACCAGCAAAGAGTATATGACTGCACGACTGCTAACATCAGCTTGCGCTAAGTTGTTTTCAGGGCCGGCATTTTGACTCGCGCCCGGAACACAATCTTTGCCACTGCCAGACAGACAAGAGCAAACATTGCCAGCAGCCCGAATCCCCAGAAAAAAGAGCCGGTCTGTTGCCGGATAATCCCAAGTGCGAGCGGAGGAAAGAACCCTCCCAGACCACCCATGGCTCCTATCAATCCAGTGACTGCTCCCACTGACTGTGGGAAGTATTGCGGAACCAGCTTGAACACTGCGCCATTTCCCAGTCCGATGGCGGCAGCCATTCCCAGGGCGCCGATAGTAAACGGAACCATGGTTTGCAGGCTCATGAGCAGCGCCATTGCTGCAACAAATGGGAAGATCCAGAGCAGGATTGGCATACCACCAACCTTGTCTGACAGCCAGCCTCCAACGGGCCTCATGAGCGTAGCCAGCAGTACGAACCCCGCGGTTCTCATGCCTGCATCCTGCGGAGTAAGCCCGAACAGCTCCGTCAGGAACATGGGCAGATAGATGCCCATGGCCACAAAGCCGCCGAAAGTCAGGAAGTAAAAAAAGCCGAGCACCCAGCTCATTTTCTCGCTAAGGGGACGGACCATCTGTGAGAATGATTTGGGAGGAGCGCTGCGTGGAGCATCCCTGGCCAACAGCGCAAAAATAACGCACCATATGGCAAGCACCGCCCCGAAACTCCAGAAAGTGTTGCGGAGGCCGAGATGGGGAAAAAGCAAAGGCGCTCCAAACGCCGCCAGCGACTGGCCAATGTTACCGGCGCCATACACTCCCAAAGCAAAGCCCTGTTTCTCCGCCGCATACCATCCGCTCACAAAAGCCACTCCCACTGAGAAACTGGCCAGAGCGATCCCAGTGAAGAACCCGAACAGCAGCAGTTGGGAATAATCTCCAACCCAGCCCATCAGGACTGCCGCCAGCGCAGAGACCATCATGGTGGCAGTGAACACTTTCCGTCCCCCGAAACGATCTGTGAGCAGTCCCAGCGGGATTCTTCCCAGGCTGCCCAACAAAACCGGTATCGCCATTGCGATGCTGGACTGCACTGGTGCAAGGTGAAACTCTTTCTTCAGCACGGGCATCATGGCAGAGACAGAGCCAAAGATGGCAAAGCACAAAGCAAATGCGCCTGTACCAAGAACCAATTGCAGAGTGTTAGACCGCTGGGAAGCTGAGTTCATATTTCGTCCGGAAGAAACATTGTCAGTTAATGCGCAGAAGTGACATGTGATAAGAATCACATTCAAAAGGCTTAGGCAGAAATTTTATTTGGAAAATGGCAGGCAGGAAAGGACATGCCTTTTCTGGTGAGGACGTAATTGCTGAGGATGATGGTGCGCCGGCGAGAGCGGCATTGCCATCCATTGCTTACTTGGACCTGGCCGCTCGCTCCCGCCGTGTTCGTTCCCGGTTTTGATCACTGGCTCTTCAGCCAACCGGGGATTTTCCGTTATACCGCTTGCATCTGGCGCGGTTGATAGACGCAGCATGGATCTGCTGCAAACAGATTTCCCGTCATTGCGTACGCCCGTGCTCGTGATCCGCCGCAGATGTCTCGAAATTCGCATAAGCGGCATTTCCCTTCGAGGTTGTCGCTGTTGCGCAAATCACAGAAAAGTTTCGACTCCCGGTAAATATCAGTGAGGTTCTGGTACAGGATATTGCCTGCGGAAATCGGCAGGAATCCGCTTGGCTGCACCTCGCCAGTATGCGAGATGAACATAAAGCCCTTCGCTTCATTCACGGGCAGGATTCCAGGCACTCCATCAGAGCCGGCATATTCGGA
Organism: Candidatus Angelobacter sp.; assembly: GCA_035763445.1. GTDB lineage: Bacteria > Acidobacteriota > Terriglobia > Terriglobales > Acidobacteriaceae > Angelobacter. Next base: position 2,231 of record DASUBD010000439.1, on the reverse strand, counting down.
GTTACGGCGGTGCTGCAGCACGTAACGGCGGTAGTGCGGAGCCTCCGTTGTCTTCACCTTAAAAGGCACGTTGCGCGACATCTCGAAGAGGCGCGCGAATGCGCCTTCAAACTGTTCCGGCGCGGGCAGGTCAGCCAGTTCCGCACGTCCGGTGGGAACCATGAAAAACAGGCTCCACATGGCGATCTTGAAATCCCGGATTACCGCGAGTATGTTCTCCAGCTCACCAATGTTGCGCTTGCTTACCGCGGTATTGATCTGAACCGGAAGGCCGATTGCGCTGCACCAGGCCAGCGCCTGAAGAGTTTGGGCAAAGGAACCCGAGACTCCACGGAATTTGTCGTGCAGCTCCGCTGTAGGACCATCGAGGCTCAAGGCCAGGCGATGCAAACCGGCCCTCTTTAACTCCAGCAAAGCATCACGCGTGAGCAAGGGAGTGGCGCTCGGCGTCATGGCCGGATGCATCTGTTTCATTGCCGCGTAGTGCACCAGTTCGTAAATGTCCGGTCGCTTGAGCGGATCCCCTCCAGTAAAGACGAAGATTGGAGGGTCCAGCTCGGCAATATCATCCAGAAGCTTCTTGGCTTCCGCGGTGCTGAGTTCCAACGGATCGCGGCAGGGTTGCGCCGACGCGCGACAATGAAAGCACGCCAGATCGCAGGCGCGCGTAGTCTCCCAGATCACAACCAGGGGGGTGCGGTTCAGATTGAAATTTGGCCTCATGGGCTGAAAGAGTACGCTTCCAGTCACTCCGGCACTGTGATATTCGTCACATGCCTGCGTGACCAGCCCTGCTGAGGCCATTTCCGTTATGGTGTTTTGCTCATTTTATGAATCGGCGGCCCTGATTCTTGCTGGTCCTCCTGTGGCAGGCTGACGATGGTCAAAAGATAGGTAACGATCCCAGCCGCGAGCAACAGAGTGCCCACTGAAATGAAAACAATAAAAGAAAGTGGATGATTCCAGAAGAGGCTCACCGCCTGTACAACCAGCCCGCTGATGATCAACCCTCCTGCCAACCGCAGCCGCTTGCCCAGAAGCTGGTTCTGCGAGTTCATCATTGTTGGGGCCTCCAGTACTTCAAGTGGCCGGCGTTCGAGACATCATGGACATTTTCATGGCATCCAGACGAGACGCAGGAAAGCTTGTTGCTCTTGATATCGATCATGGTCTGAGGATCAGCGTTATGCACAGCGCCCTGCTCAAAGCTTCTTGCCCCCAGATGGCAGTGCAGGCACTCCCTGTTGTTGTATGGGTGATAAAGCTTGACGGGCTGCTGAGGAGAGGAAAGGTACTGCGCATAAATATGGTGAAGACCGCGAATCTTGGATCTGAACCCGCCGTAAATTGAGTAGTCTGTATGGCAGGTATAGCAGGCTTGATCACGCGGTACCCGGGCGTTCTGAAAATGTGACGCCGGGATGTAGGACGGATCGTCTACGTAGAGGCTCTTTCCGTAAGGAGCCATGATGTGGCATCCGAGGCAGAAAGAAGTTTCCTTTGAGCGCTCTACGTGACTCTCAAAGCCGAGCATGGCGGCCACAACCGGAAAGATCAAAAATCCAAAAAACGCCAGGATTTTGCCTCCCCGAACTGCGGTCAGCCCTGGACGCAATACCACCAGGGCAACCACAACGGTCGTGATCGCCAGCACGGCCAGAACAGGAGCAATCGGCAGGAGCTCTCGCATTTACTTGAGGGTCCGAATGTACTTCACCAATTGTTTGATTTGATCGTCGGTTAGTTTCTTGTCATAGCTGGGCATTTTATTCTTGCCGGTTTTGGTAATTTCAATGAGCTCAGCATCGCTCATCTTGGTTACGTCAGGGGCATGGAAATCTCTTACGCCGAGCTTCTTGCCTGCAGCTGTGTCGCCTTTGCCATCAGCGCCGTGGCAAACCTGGCACTTGGATTTGAAAAGATCAGCGGCTTCCTGCGCCCGCACTCCAGCCGCGTTTGCAAAGATGATTCCTGCCAGCAAAACCGTTGCTAGAAGTCTCATTTTTTCATTCCTCCGAAAGATCATCTACATGGTGTACCGCAATGACAACGTGAATGCATTACCTCTGAAATCTCGTGGCAGGGTAGGCCCGGGAGCGGATTTCTCATTGTAATCATAGTAATTCCACCCTGTCTTATAGAACAGATTCTTGGAGAGCTGCACCATCAGGGTCGCCGTGGGCAGGTGATAGTTGAAATTCAGCGGGCCGGTAGGCGCGATCGGATTCAGG
>DASUBD010000438.1:0-7004 GCA_035763445.1 Candidatus Angelobacter sp. | reverse complement strand
TTTGGGCGGAGGCCAGGCCCAAAAAAGAGAAGATCGAGACGAAGATGACTACTTTTTTCATACGGCTGAACCTAAATTGCAAAGTGCCGTGCGCGAACCGCTCGTTTGGCGCATAAACTTGCATTTAAAAGCTGAGTTCGTAACGTCATAGTAATCCAGAAGCTCTCAAAAAGGCACTGACAAATGCGCTTAGTTCGCCACATAAGACCGTGTACTCCCCCTAGGGGGTTCCCCTTGGGTTAAGTTCACCGTAGAGCCTGAAAAATCATGGCCTTAACAGTTCTTTGCATGCGGAGCGCTGAGCGGTCAAAAAGGCGTCTGGCACTGTGAGTTGGTGCATCTATACTATTTAAGAAACCTAAACATGAAGGCAGAGGCAGAATGCCCCCACGGTCCAGTGTGAAACGCTCCTGTTTGCCGCTCGTGAGTTCTCTCTCACTCGCGTCGTTGTACGCATTGATTTGTTTGCTCCTGCCCGGCTCTATGGCGGGTCAGAGCCAGCCCCAGCCGCAGGCCACCCCTGACGTGCAACAACAACAAAACCAGCAGAACACCACACCGTCCGCAGGCGGTCCGGAAGGCGACATTGGGCCGATTGCCGTGCCCAAGAAGAAAGAAGAGCCGACGCCCAAGAAGGAAGAGGTGCCCAAGCCACCCAAAAAAGACGAGGCCATGCCCAACTTCAGCCTGAAGGTGAATGTGCCCCTGGTGACCCTGGATGTGGGCGTGCTGACCAAAGACGGCGTGTTTGTACCCGGGCTGAAAGAGCAGAACTTCCGCGTGCTGGAAGATGGCATACCGCAGAAGATCAGCGGCTTCAATCAGACTCAGGCTCCCATCACGGCTGTAATCCTGATGGAGTTTGCCAACAATTTTTATCCCTTCGAGTATGACTCGCTCTACGCCTCCAGCGTTTTCGCCACCAGTCTCAAGAAGGAAGATTGGATTGCGCTGGTGACGTTCGACATTCGGGAGCACATTCTGGCCGATTTCACCCAGGACAAGCGCGAGATTTATGAAGGTCTCCGCAGCCTGCAGTTCGCCATGTCACAGGAGTCAAATCTGTTTGACGCGCTCTATGACACGGTGGACCGGCTGGAGGGGGTGGAAGGCCGCAAGTACATCATTCTGATTGCCAGCGGAAGGGATACGTTCAGCAAACACACGCTGGATCAAACGCTCAAAAAGGTGCAGAACTCAAAGGACATTGCAATTTACAGCGTCAGCACCGGCCAGGCTTTGCGTGAGTACCTTGACTCGCATGGCGGCTCCAACATTCTTTGCCCGATTACATCTTTCAGTTGCCGTACAGAATGGCTGCAGGCAGACAACCAGATGAAGAGCTTTGCCAAGATGACCGGCGGCAAGTTCTATGCGCCGCTTTTTCAGGCGCAGTTCCGGGAGATTTTCTCCGATATCGGACAGACCATACGAAATCAGTACAGCCTGGCTTACCATCCCACGAATCCTGCTCAGGACGGATCGTATCGCAAGATCAAAGTGGAACTCGTGGGGCCGGACGGCAAGCCGCTTAAGATGCGCGACGAGAAAGGCAAGGACGTGAAATATCAGATCGTCGCCCGCGAGGGGTACAGGGCAAGGCGGGAAGTTGAGTGAAGCGATTGCCAGAATTGCCAGAACTGCCAAAATTGATGATTGAAAAACTCATGCCGCAAATATTCACCAGTTTTGAAAATTGAACCTGGCGCTCAACAACAACTCAACGCCTGATTTTTAAATTATGGCAATGTTTGGCAATTTTGGCATTTCTGGCAATAGCTGCTGATCTTTTCATCCCTAGTGGAAGAGCCGCTGTATTCCCAGGAACATTCCCACTCCAAGAAACACTGCCAACGCCACCCCGATGCCGCGTTCGCGGTTGACTTCAGGTATTAAGTCCGAAGCGGCCACGTAGAGAGTGACGCCGGCGGAAAGCGGCATCCCTTCGGTCAGTGATCGCGTGAAGACTGTGACCGTGAGCACGCCAATCAGTGTAGCGAAGCCAAGCAGAGCGGAGGCCGCCCACGCGACGCGCTTGCTGCGCCCCGCCGCCAGCATGATGGATGATGCCGTGAAACCTTCCGGGACTTTGTGCAAGATCACAGCAACAAAGATCACCCAGCCGAGCCAGTTTGAGACCAGGAATCCGGATGCGATGGCAATTCCGTCAAAGAAAGTGTGAATGACGAGCCCGAAGATCACTGAGTAGATCCGGTGCGAAGTGAGAAACTCCTCTGCGTGCGTTTCTTCGCCAAAATGAAAGTGGGAAGTGACTGTGTGCTCAAAGAAATGCACAATGAAATATCCGGCCAGCACAAGGAGAGGAGCATTCGGCCCGGCGAGTTGAATGCTTTCAGGCAGCATCTCCAAAAGGGCTGTCCCCAGCATGAAGCCTGAACCAAGTGCTATGAAATAGCGAAGATAATGCTTTTCCCATTCCCGCTGGACCAGTACCGCGCCGCCCAATCCGTTGGCAACCGCTGCAGCGAATCCGAGCAAAACACTTGTTGTGAATGAACTCATGAAGAATAGGCGAGGATATCAGATCATCACAGCAGCTTGCGCGGCCATAAATCATCCGCTGTGACGAATATGCAAGACGTCTCCATCCTGCACTATGTAGTCTTTCCCCTCTAAGCGCAGTAAGCCCCTGCTCCTCGCATTGGCTTCAGAGCCGGAATCCAGCAGTTTGTCCCAGTGGATGGTTTCGGCGCGGATGAAGTGCTTCTCAAGATCGGAATGGATTGCTCCGGCCGCGGCCTGCGCGCGCGAATTCTTCGGCACCGTCCAGGCACGGCACTCATCTTCACCGATGGTGAAGAATGAAATTACGCCCAGCAGTTCATACGTCTTGCGGATCAGGCGAGTGAGTCCGCTCTCTTTGAGACCATAGCTGGAGAGGAACTCCTGCGACTCTTCATCGCTCATTTCCGCGAGTTCCGCCTCCACTTTGCCGCAAACCGCAGTTGCGCCGGCATTGGTGCGCGACGAAATTTCGGTGAGATTGTATTTCGTAACTGCATTCTCCAGGTCTGTACCAAGCGTGGTTGACTCATTGATGTTCAGAACGTAGAGAATGGGTTTCTGGCTCAGGAACATGAAGCCACGGATGCGCTTCTCATCTTCTGGTGAAATCTCCATTTCACGCAGAGGCAGCTCCTTTTCCAGGTGTACCTTGCAGCGCTTGAGCAGATCAAATTCCCGCTCCAGTTCCGGGTTCTTCATTTTCTTGAGATCTTTTTCCACGCGTTCCAGCCGCTTTTCCACCTGCCCCAGATCGCTTACGATCAAATCAAAGTCCACCGTCTTTGCGTCGCGCAGGGGATTGATTTCGCCCACGTGGGGAATGGCAGGATCGTCAAAAGCGCGTAGCACGTGTGCCAGAGCATCCACGGTGCGCAGATTGGTAAGGAACGCAGTTTCCTTGAGCGCCTCCTGGCCAATGGCTGCGACGTCCACATATTCCACGACCGCATGCGTGAGCTTCTTTGGGTTGTACTGGACAGCGAGGCGGTCGAGGCGGTCGTCCGGAACCTTCGCCACTCCGAGATGCGCTTCGCGAGGATTCGCGTGCGCGGAGACATCCACTTTGGTGAGGATCTTGAATAACGATGTTTTGCCTACCTGCGGCAGGCCGATGATGCCGGTTTTCATGGATAGCGATTAGCTCTTAGCACTTAGCTTTTTGGCGCAACCTTCGATTGTAAATTACAAATCGTCATCTCTCGGTGCCTGATCGTCAGCAGAGGGAAGCGTCTTCGGAGAACGCAATAGCTTAAGCTGGTTGGGTATTTCTCTGGCTAATGGCTAAGAGCTAAATGCTAACGGCTAAGTTGAGAATCGCCGCGCGGTCAAAAGCACCACGCCCAATCCCAGAAAAAGCACGCCACCTTCGAGTTCGGTGGACCAACCGTGCAGGCGGTCAAACTCAATGCGGCGGGCATCAGACCGTGAAACGTTGTCAATCACTCCCATGCTGCCGCGAAGAGACTGCATCCTTGGAATAACGGAGAGCTGCGAGATCAGGGTCATCGCCAGCATGATCACCAAAAGCACATGGCTGGCGGAGAATACACGTAGTTGCGCGTGCTTCAGGCGATTGTGCAGCAGAGAGCAGAGAAGAAATATTATCCCGGCCATTATGCCCATCCAGTGCAACCGGGTCAGACTGGGATTTACTACGTTGCCGGCGAGTTCATTACTGGGCAAAACCGTGAAGACGGTTGGCGCAAGGACAAAAGCGAAAAAGATGATCCCGCCGATCCAGACGATCAGGCACAGCAGCATCAGGGTTCGCAGCCAACTCATACAGGGACAGGAACGCTCTGGATGATATCGCGGATGATGGTTTCTGCCTGCTCAGACTTCTTGAGGGTTGAAGAGTAGCGCGCGTTGATGACCACGCGATGCGAGAATACCGGCACCGCCAGCGCTTTGAAATCTTCCGGCGTGCAGAACTTGCGGCCGTTGAGGTAAGCCATGGCCTGCGCCGCACGATAAAGCATGATGGAGCCGCGGGGAGAAACGCCCAGCGCCAGAGATTCCGATTCACGCGTACGGTTTACGATGGCCAAAGCGTAGTCAACCAGTGAGTCGTCTACCTTTACCTGCGTGACCTCATCCTGCATTGCGATCACGTCCGCACCGCTGGCTGCGGGACGGACCTCTTCCAGCCGCGCTGCTCCCGCCTCAGAGCGCAGAATTTCGCGCTCGTTTTCCGCCTGGGGATATCCCATCCGCACCCGGACCAGGAAGCGGTCCAGTTGCGATTCGGGAAGGGGATACGTGCCGTGATGTTCTACCGGATTCTGTGTGGCCAGGACGAGGAACGGTTGGGGCAGGGGATGCGAGTGCCCGTCCATGGTCACCTGTCCTTCATTCATGGCCTCCAGCAGCGCCGACTGCGTTTTGGGCGTCGTTCGATTGATCTCGTCGGCCAGAAGGATATTCGTAAAGACAGGACCGGCCTTGAATTCAAACTGTTGCTCGGTCGCCGAGTAGACGGAAATGCCCAGGAGATCCGAAGGCAGCATGTCACTGGTGAATTGGATGCGCTGAAAACTGCAATCCAGGGTTCTGGCCATTGTATGCGCAAGGGTGGTTTTGCCTACACCAGGCACCCCTTCAATGAGCAAGTGTCCGCGGGCAAGCACAGCCACCATGGCCATGCGGACAACTTCGTCGTTTCCGCGAATGATGGAACGCAAAGACTTCTCAATGGCTGCGGCACGGACGGCTGCTGAAGACTGGAGTTGCGTTGAAACCATGTGTTGGGCTCTATTGTATCGCCCTGAGGCAAATTGTTGCTCAGGCGCCGGAATCACCGGGATTCTGCTTACCTTACTATGCTTGTCATGGCCAGACAGCTCAAGCCGGAGAAAAGCTTAGATGGTTATTAAAGTAACCTCCGAAAGTAACCTCGCCAAATCTCGCTCGGTCGTGCAAAATCCGGGACCTTTCCAGGAACGTTCGCAGCCCGAACAATTGCACTTTTATGTTCCTTGCTGCAAATTAACTTCGCCATGCCGGCGCGACTTCTGGCAGTAAATTAATTAACAGGAAAGGAAGCAGTTTTGGAAATCAAGCCTCTTTATCTGCTCGCAGACAGCCAGTTGCTTTTTTTTGATAAGGGCAGTAATGCTTTGACCCGAAGGCTCAAAGAAGACCTTCCTGAAAATGCCAAAGCTGCGTATCTGGGCGCGTCTAACAACAACCAGGCCGAGTTTTACGATCTGTTTCTCGCGGCAATGGAGTTGATGGGCGTTAAGCAGTGCCGCATGATCTCTGAGCAACTCTCAGAGGGAGAACGCGTCTTTCTGGAGGAAGCCAATCTGGTGCTTCTTTCAGGGGGCGACACGCTACGAGGCTGGCGCGCCTTCGTGCAAAGCGGGATCAAAGAGATGCTTCTGCACAAGCGGTATCACGGCAGCGTCCTGGTTGGAGTTTCCGCCGGCGCAGTCCAGTTAGGGCTGGGAGCGCTCAGTGACGAAGCACAGCCCAAAGTAGTTGACATGCTCGGCTTTGCGCCATTTTATGTAGGCGCGCACGAAGAAGACGACGACTGGTGGAACCTGCGAGCACTTGTAAATCTCTCGCGCAATCAGCAGCGAGGGATCGGGATTCCTGCCGGAGGCGGAGTCATCTATTCGCCTGACGGTACTCTTGAGCCGGTTCGCCATTCATTAATCGAGTTCATGAGAGAAGATGAGGGAGTTAAAGAACGCCTGCTTGTCCCGGAATAGCGCAGCTTATCAAGGTCTGGGTGTTTAGTTGTGATCAAAGAAAATTGATTGTGCAAATGCCACAAGAAACCTGTACCCGCTGGATCGATACTGGATATCAGCCGTCAAGCAGCTACTAGGTCATTTATCGAATAGACGGCCACAAGTTTGAACAACCAGAAAGGGTGGCGTTCAGCCACCCTTTCTGCAAACTTTAAGATCGCCTTATTGCTTATCTGTGGATCTCCCGGTCGCTGCTGCCTGGGGCCCACCGGCACTGGCCACAGCATCTGATGTTGCCGGGATATTTAGCAGTTCCTGCGAGTAGTCCGGTCCCAGTCCCAGCTTGATCAGAGCGCGGGAATCGGGCGTGACCTTGCTTTGCCAGCCGTTATCACTCTGGTATTTCACCATCGCCGCCTGGGTGCGGGCGTCCCATTCGCCGGTCGGATCACCGGACAGGTAATGCTCACGAATCAGTGCCGTCTGGATTTCGCGCGCCCGGTCGGGTGCAATTTGCTGCTGGCCGTGCCGCTTCCACGAGGTTTTCTTGGCATGGCGATGTGACCGGCTGTGGTGCTTGCTTGCCTTGTGAGTGGTCTTCTTGGCTGCCGACTGGGCGTATCCCAGGCTGGCACACAGGGCCAGCAATAAACTGGACAAAAACAGCTTCCTGAAGGTCAGACGCAATAATCACCTCGAGGGTCTAAAGTGGCGGCCAGTATGATGTCACGGTTTGATGCCGTGCTTCCACAACTATGTTGGCCAGCTCTGTTACTGAAG
>DASUBD010000437.1:0-12546 GCA_035763445.1 Candidatus Angelobacter sp. | reverse complement strand
TTCAAAATCCACGCCCGCGTGCGACGCCCGCCCATGCACCCGCAGCCGAAAATCTCCCACACCTTTGCGGGCCGTCTTCAGATAACCGTGAATCGTCTGCGACGGCTCCAGCACCAGCACGGCCTCGCAATCTTTTGCTGTGGCCTCCACCACGGGCCTGCCAGTCCGAGTTCCAACTTCTTCATCGCTATCCAGCAGCACCACCACCGGCGGGTGCTCCGCTCCCATCTCTCGCAGCGCGCGCAGCGCAAACAGCATCATCACTATGCCGGTCTTCATGTCATAAATGCCCGGACCAAACGCCCGCCCGTTCTCCACCTTGAACGGCAATTTCTCCAGCGTGCCCAGCGGCCACACGGTATCAAAGTGACCCAGCAGGAGAATGGGCTTTGCCGGTTTCGCTGATAAATCCGCTTTGCCCTGGAACTCTGCTTTCAGGTGATCACCTGCATCGCTCTGCGGAATGAAGGTGACGTGCGCGCCCAGCCGGGAGAACTCTCCGCCAAGAAATTTGCCCAGCTTGTCCAGCGCTTCCTTGTTGTCGCTGGGCGACTCCATTTCCACCATGCGACGCAGCAGGTCCAGCATTTCCGGCTGGCGCTGTTGACAGAGGTCAAGCAAAGCGGCGTGATTTTGGGTAACCGGCATAAGTAATGGTTTTAACAGGCTGCGGCCAAACTCTCAACCGCACCAATCTCCTCTGCAAAGTGAGCGCCTTTGAGAATCATGTTTACTCGGCCATGTTCGCGAGACGACCTCCTCAAGAATCATGAGCGGCTTTTAATCCCGTCCCTTGTAGATCACCTGACTGCGTGAGTGCAGTCACAGCCGCCTCTTCGGATCACGGGCATAATCGTTTCCATCTGAAAGTGAGGCCCACCTATGCAGTACTTCAAGTCCAATCGCATGCCTGCCATAGTTGTCGTAATCGCGGCAGTTATTGCTCTGTTGACTTGTGTTGCCCACGCCGAGTCCGTGGTGGCGACAATTCCTGTTACCCAGCCAACCGGCGTTGATATAGACCAGCTTCAAGGCCTGCTCTATGTTGGCTCATGGACCGGCTCCATCGCAGTGGTGAATGAAAAGACCAACACTGTGGTGAACACCATTAACGTTGGCCGGGAAGTGGGTGACCTCGCCGTCAACCCCGTAACCTCAAGGCTCTATGCCTGCAATTCCATCCGGGGCGTGGTGACCGTAATCGATACGCGACGGAACAAGGTTATTACCACCATTCCCATCCGGGGAGGAGATGGTTCTCCCAGTTCAGTGGCGGTCAATTTCCGCACCAACAAGATCTACGTCACAGACTGGGAAAGAGCAGTCGTGGTGATTGACGGCGCCACCAACAACATCATCACGGAAATTTACGGCCCGGTATTGCCCACCAGGCTCGCCCTCAACCCCATCACCCGCCGGCTGTATATCGCGGACGAGAATTACTACGGCGGAGTGGGCGTGGCCGATACGGATACAGACCAGTTCATTACGGAAATCTTCACACCGGGCATGTATACCAGTGGTGTGGCAATTGATTTTGTCCATCACCGGGTCTATGCGACAGAGGAAACCAGCGTTTTCAATGAGGCGATTCTGACTGAAATTGATGCTACAACCAACACTGTGCTCCGTACACTTCCGGTGCACAATTACCTTTCCAATGTGGCAGTGAATCCTTTCACCCGGGAAATCTATGCGGGCAACACGGAGATGAATACGTTCAATTTCAACAAGCTTCTCGTGATCGATGCCAAAGCATTTTCCGTGGTTGAATCCTTTCCCACGGATACGTATCCGGCCTGGTTGTGCCTTGACCCTGTGCGAAAGATGCTCTATGTCTCGCCGGCTCAGGGGAGCGCGATAACCGCCATCAGCACACGCAAGAATCGCTGATTCTCTGAATACGAGGGGACGGCGCTCTTGCCATAGACGCATCAATCAGCGCCGGAGGCGCGTGGCGAAGTTAGCCCAAGGCGTGAGCCCTGGGAAACCATCGAGAAAGAAGGAAGCGCCGTAGGCTCTTGCCTTTCCGGTCTCGGCGATTTTGCATCTTGGTAAACCTTAGAACATCCCCCTACCCTCCCCCCGTCAACCCCGAAAAATATAGACTTAGCGGAATCAACCCCGGCGTTGATTTTTCGCCTTTCGGTGTCTGCAGTTAGGTAGAAGATCGCCGATTTTACTACTCGGTTAACCCCTCCCGCACAAAGCTAAAGGCTAAGGGCCAATGGCTAAGAGCTGCTTTTTGTCAAAGACCTTCACCGTTCGCCCTGGGGCGTGGGGATTTTGGCTGAAGCTAGCGGCTGGCAGCCGGCAGCTCTTGCCAAAATCGAACCAGAGTAGCACGTTTCCAGCAGCGAAACCATTACGAAGAAGGTCAGTCAGCCCGCACGCCTGTCAAGTGTCCTGAAAGGCATGGCCTGACTGACGCAGCGCGGCGCGAAATCGCCGCGCGCCTCAACTTGTCCTGGTGAACGAGCGGCGCAGCCGGGAGTTGAACCATCCAGATCGCGCGAAGCGCACCCTGCCCTGGCTGATTGCTGAATGCTGAGTGTTGACTGGTTTCCGGGTGGAAGCCCCGGGTTTTATACCCGGGGTGAGCGGAGCGAATAGCGAAAAGGAAAAACCAAAAACCCCTTCCTCACGCCGTGGCCTGCGCGCCAGCCGAAGGCGAAGCGCAGAAAAAATTACGTCCAGATCTGCATGGCGAAACCGCAGGAGTCGCAAACGCCCACGTCGGGAAAGAGCGCGGGCGATGCCGTCGCGAAGGCGGGGCTTTTTAGGCTGAAGATGGCTCGGCGAAACAGCCCCAGCCATCATTGTGCCCTCCCCAATTATCTGCGACGGATTGCAGCAAGTCCTCAAAATTTTTGATTCCATCATAGGTGGGGACCATGTGTTGAACCACAATCACATCCCAGGGGAAGTCTCCATCGGTTTCCCTGGCTTCCACGGAGACCGTATGACCCAGCGCGCGAAAGTGTTCTGCAAACTGCTCAGCCGAGTTCGCATCCGCAAAGACCACAGCGAAGTCGATATTCCGCGGCCTGGTCAAAATATCTCCGTCTGCTTCCAGGCGGCGAAGAGCATCTCCGTCAGCATCATTAGGATGAATCATCAGCTCGTCCTTCGTCACACAATCTTCTATCAGTTTTAGAGAGGTCGAGACGGCGATCTCGGCGATTCTCGACCAGGGCCGCAGGCCCGGCAGATCGGTAGCCCAGACCGTGAGGTCTGGGGATGCGATAAAAAAGGAGCAGAGCCCCGGCAGGGGCGGCACAAAAAATCGTCGTGCTTTTCAGCATTTCCCATCACGTGCGATCACGGGCGATTATCCCTTCAGCCTTGTCTTTCAATTTGGATTTTTTGGCAATTTTGGTATTTCTGGCAATTCTCGTTTGCTCCCTTTGCGTCCGTTGCGGTAAATGCCTTTAGGTTTTCCGATCACCCGATCACAAGATCACCCGATTTCGTTCCCTATCCGGGCTCACGACAGAGCGCAATCCCGCAGCTTTTATTCCCCACCCCTTGCCAAAACCGCGCGAAACGGTTGGCCACTCGTCGAATTCCCAACTTTTTCACACGTTCCTGTCCCCGGTTTTTCCCGCTCCACAGGGGGATTCCGTTTTCTCTTCTTGAAGTTGTAGATCCTGAAGTTCCAACAGAAACCCTTCCATGCCAAAAACAAAAAATTCCGTCAGATCAGGACAGGCTTTGTTCCGGAGGTGAGAAAGAGTTCTATGGTACTGCTCTTCGTTTTGGTAGTAATAATGCGAGAATGCGTAGTGTCCGTGGCCCTTATAGCCACGTTGGAAGAGAATGCCTGCTGAAGCCAGCCGGGCCACGCGCCCGTTACCATCTTCAAAGGGATGGATGGTAGCGATAAAGAAGTGGGCCAATAATGCATGAATAATCGGAGGCAAGTCGGCCCATTCCTTCTCGTTGATGAACCGAACGTACCGCGCCATCAGCCTGACTACCATGGAGGCAGGAGCGCCCCGGTAAAACCCCATCTCATCCGAGCCCGTCATCACCTGACGGCCTCGCTTCCTCATGCCGCCGGCGGCGTCCGATCGAATGCCCGCGTCCTCCGTCACCAATCGATGGATGCGGAGTATGTCTTCAAGGCACATTGGGCCACTCCCCTCTTGAAAGCGCTGCTTTACCCATTTGTGCGCCTCTCCGGCGTTGGCCATGACCAGGGCAAGCTTCCGAATCCGGAGTTCATTTTCGATTGGATCTTTGTGTAGGGTCATCGTCTGGCGCAGACTAGCTTCTGCTTCTGCAACGGACTTTTCGCGCCATTGTGGAGGAACAGTTTCCGATGATACAGCCGGCGCGCAGGCCTCAATCGCTGCGATGTAAGGCAGCAATATGGGAGCATCGAGCGTGAAATCGAATTCAAAATCAAGCCAATACGATGACATAGCCTCAATTGCTCATCATGGGCCAGAGCCCTGCATTAGCATAAGCTCTGGCCGCGCCAAACGAGTCGACGTGAACTTCCAGCCTGGATTCCGGCAAGCTAAAAATGCGGCTCCGGTCCGGTCCGGAGCCGCAGTGTGATGCTGTGCGCGTCGACGGGAAGAGCACAGCAGCGCCAAATGATGAACCGGATTACTTGGAAAGCTTCTCTGGTCCTGTTACCGGTTGTGTTTTTACGCCGCCGATCACTCCGCCAGCGGTCATTTTCTGGTCCTGCGATTCCAGGAACTTCATCAGGGCCGCCATGTCGTCATTGCCGATTGGCAGCCTGGGCATTTGCACTTGCTTGTATTTTTCAAACAAGGCGGTAGCGATTGGGTCTTTTTCGGCGAGCATCTTGTCCGGTTGCTGGATGAACCGAACCAGCCAGTCGTGATTGCGGGTTACCGTTACTCCCAACAGGTCCGGTCCAATCTTGTCGCCCAGCCCAATGGTGTGGCAGGCCGCACATTGCTTGGTAAAAAGGTATCTCCCCAAGTCCAGATGGAGTGGAGCGGATTCAGCATAATTCGTTTTCGGAGGCGCGCTAGAAGCGGTGGCAGCGTGCCTCCAGCTATCAATGAAGTTTCCGATCATGTTGGCGAGAAACCTGGGGTTATCACCCGCTGAATCGCGCACAAATTGACCGCTCGCTTCATTGGCGATCAGCAGATGAGGCGTGTGCCCGTCCTTGGTGAGATTAGGAGGCGACCACAAACCCAGTTTCCTGCTGATGAGATCAATATCGTCCTTTTTCCCTGTCAGGAAGGTCCAGCCGGGACCAGCATGGAATTTCTCAGCGTAAGCCTTGAGGACTTCCGGCGTATCGCGCTTGGGGTCGATGGTGATGGAGTAGAAAAAAACATCTTTCCCCATCCGGTCTCCGAGTAACTGCTGAACCTGGGCGAGGCGGGCCGTCTCCAGGGGACAGGAGTACTCGCAATGGGTATAAATCAGATTGATGGCTACAATCTTGCCTTTGAGCACATCATCATAAAAATGAACCGTCTTACCGTCCTGCGTGATTAACGGCAGGTCGGTAAAGTACTTTGCGCCGTAGTGATCTTCAGCTCCGGCGGGGCGAACATAACAAGCGATCCCGGCAGCAAACAATAATGCTGCTGAAACCGCCATTCTCAAACGATTTTTTCCTTGCATGACCCTGCTCCTTTGATGGCAACCCTGATTGCACAACGGGCGAGCCGCCCGCCGATGAGAGCGGCCCGCTTCTTGTGCTTTGTTGTGGCCCGCGCTGATACAGCAAGGCGAGGCCATTTCGACACCGTTTAGCAAGGCGTATTCTGGAATTCGTTTCCGTTGCACATGATGTCGTCAGGGTTTTCAAAGGTCACGCCCGTGGGCGAGGGGATCGGCGTGGGCAGCGGCCGCAGGAAAGGCGCGCCTCCATTGTCGATTTCCCAGCGCATCAACATGGCATTGTCCTCATGCATGGTGTTGTGACAGTGCTCCATGAACATGCCGCCCCAATCGCGGAACTGCATGGTGATGGTGACGCTCCCGCCTGGACGAAGCCGGTAAACATCCTTCCGGCCCTTCTCCGCGGTGAGAAGCGCGACAGTGTTGCCACGATCATCCGTCCTCTTGAGGATTTGCCCTTCCTCGAAGTGGATGTGAATTGGGTGGTCCCAACTGCTGCGACCATTCACAAGCGTCCAGGTTTCGCGGGTGCCGAAGCTAGGCGCGGAAGTAACGCGGCCGAAATCTGCTGCAAGAGCATTTCTCTGACCGTCAGCAGCGATGCCCCATTCTGGACTCTGGCCGCCTGCTCCGGTGGCGAAGGTGGTTACCGGGTCGTTGGTATCAACGTCCGGATTATCGTCGAATACAAAGGTCCGTGTTTTGGCAACCGGAATCTGCGACAGATCCGGGTTAGGAATAAGAGTTTGATTCGCCGTCAAGCTGACATCTCGGCTGACATCCGGTTGTGCCGGGTTCCTTACAATGCGGAACTCCAGGAACTTGCCTACACCGGGATCGCATTGCGGCGTGGCGAGCGCCTGAGACAATGTGAGATCTGCGTCGGGTTCCTTCCCGTCTTTGTGCTCGGCAAGGTTCACCAGCCACAGCTTGTCGTTCAGGTTGAAGTTGGCGAAGTCGATGATGATGTCATAGCGCTCGGCGATGCCCATTTCATCAGTTTGCGTCAGCGGCGCTACGGTCGGCAGCAGGTTGCCGTCGTTGGCAATCTGCCAGAACGTCCGCGCATTGCCGGATGCATCCGCCAGCGCGATCTTGAAGAAGCGCGAGACGCTGGCATTGAGCATACGGAACCGATAACGGCGGCGCTCCACCTCAAAATAGGGCTTGTACGCCAGGTTCACCGTCATCACGTCGCCCAGGAACCCGTCAAAATCAAAGATGTCCATGAAAAGCTGGCCGCTGGCATCGAACGCTTTGTCGGCAAGCATGAGGTTTACGTCATAGTCCAGGTTGCCCCAGCCCTTTCCATTGGAGGAGCCGCTGGCCAACCGCAGATTCACTCCGTCATTCAAAGTTTCGTCACCACGATCGAGAGAACTGTAAATGTTGTTCATGGCAGCCATGCCCTTGTAAACATTCTGGGCGGTGAAGCTGAACATGTGATCGTGAAACCAGTGCGTGCTCATGGTTTCATGCCAGTCACCGGGGACCTTGTTGATACCGCCTGCATCATTGGGAGCGCCCGCCCGAGCATCGGTTGCGCCAGTGTTGATGGTGGTAAATCCGGCCAAGACCCACGGCCAGTGGTAATCGTAAAACTGGTTGGGGAAGAAATATGCGCCAGTGAAGCCGTCATTTTCCGCTCCGTGGTGCGCGTTGTGCTCATGCGTGGTGATTGTGTTCCGTCCGAAGCCGTTGTTCTGGCTGACGTTGACCGGAAGACGGTTATGGTTGCGGAACAGGACCGGCTCGCCGTAGCGAACCTGGGCCAGTTTGGGTGGGATGGTCCCGTTGAAGGTCCACACGGAGTTGGGCGACTGTACCGGGAATCTTGTATCGAAGCTGAAAGTCAGCGGAATGGACTGGCTTGGATTGATGCCCGAGTTCAGGGTTGATGCAACACCGGGATTGTAAGTGGTGTTAGCTGTGGCCTGCGCAATCGAGACCTCCATCGCTATCTGGGGCGGGAACGTCGCGAATGCCTGGTGGGCCCAGATTGCTCCAGGAGGGCGGCCTTCAATGGGGCCGGTTGTTCCAGCGGGAAACCCAAACCCGGCATCCAGCACTTGCGGCGTGGTGTTCGCCTGTGCCGTGGGCGCTGGATTCAATGTTGATACTGCGTTGCGCGGGATTAGATCAAAGCGGGGCATGGGCTGCGAAAATGCCGGAACGCTAAAGGTGGGGCTGGGGTTCATCCCCGTGGGAACCGAAAATCCAAAACAACCTGATGAACGCGTTCCGCTGGTGAAGCTGCTGGTTTGAGCATGCACGGGCTTTACGAACGGGCTCAAGCCACCGATGGGAGCCAGCATCCCCGCGCTGGTGAAAAGACCCATCCTGACCAGGTCGCGTCTTGTGATCTTGCCGTGGGACAACTCTCGAACGATTTCCTGCCGGTTCTTGCGGGCGTTCTCAGCGTCGCGGAGGCGCCTCTTGTCGGATTTTTCGTTTAACCAAAACCAGTCATTACCGTCGTTGTTACGACCCATAGGGTGTTTCCTCCTGAATTCCTTCTCCTGAGATCCGGGGACAACTGTGGGTGTGCAAATCAGCCTGACGAGGCTGATGGTTGGGGCGTTTCAGTCTGGCTGCTCATTGGGACCGGGGAAGGTGATGAGGAGTTGTGAGCGAGCAAGGCGTGCAAGGGTCACGCCATCTTTTCATCTTCATGCTCCGAGGCTGCCAACGTGCGGGTTAGAGGGTTGCTGAGGTACCAGTGCATCTTCCGTCGTGGCACTGGCAAGGGCGATTCCGGAAGCAGCAACTTTCAATGCGCGTCGAATGGTAGCCCTGGCATCTTTTCAAGTCAATGAAAATATAAGAAATTTCTAACCTTAGCTAAAGAGTGGTAAGAGCATCGAAAGCTAAAGAGTGGTAAGAGCATCGAACGCCGTTCCACCCCTGGACGACCGGGGGAGCCCCTTTTTGTGAGGCGCTTGACACGTGAGCGAGGGCTGGCCTTCTTCGCAATTGATTCGCTGCTTAGAATCGTGTACTCTGCCCGGGTTGAGCCAGCGTGGAATTTGCTGGTGGGTTTTCCCGGGCCGAGCTGATGCCTCGGCTGTAGGGGCGCGCGCCTAAAAAATGAACCGACTTTAAAAGATAACCAACCGCTTTACTGTTCGTTTCTTGCTGCGGACGTCCAAGTGTCTTTCGTGTGCTCCATGCCTTGTCCCCAACCGATTTCCAAGCGCCTAGGCGCGACACAGGTCAGCCCACCCTAAAGGCGAGCGAGCAGTAGCGAGTCAAGCCGCAAGGGTGGGAAAGCAATCAATAAAAGCCCTTCCTCACGCCGTGGCCCGCGCGCAGCGAAGCGAAGCGCGCACAATTATCTCTATTGACACTCAATAATCTATCTGAGACTATGATCTCAGAATGCTAAAGCTTTCGACGCCACAAGTCGCCAAGAAGCTGGGCTTGAGCAAAGCGAGCCTGAGCCGCTACATCCTTATGGGAAAGGTTCCCGCCCCACCTGAAACTATGGCTGGCGGCATTCGTTTGCGCCTTTGGAGCGAGCGCGACATTCAACGCCTGAAAGAATCCTTGCCTAAGATCGCCAACGGCAGGAAGACTCGTTATAAGAAACTGAGGAAACAACAAAAGGCACAGTCGAAGCCGGCTGTGCCTCACAAGAAACGATCATCGAAAAAACCAAAACCGGCTTCTGGCTAATTGCCAATTGCTAACTGTCAAAGCCAGTTGCTGATTGATTAAACCAGACGGGCAGCGCCCGGTGTATCTAGCACCGAACGCGCCCTAACCGCAGTTTACCTGCCCGTAGGAGCAGGCAAACGATGGCTGTATTCAAGAATAGCAAACAGCACTCGGCAGTCAGCATTCAGCAAAACCAACCCCAACCACCCCACACCCCCAACCGCACTTCCTCTGCGCTCTCCGCGTTCTCTGCGGTGAAATCCTGGAGGCCGCTGTGAGCGAAAACACGCGCCATCCGCTGGCCACCAAGGTCCACCTCTACCGGACGCTTTACCGCCTCAATCGCGGCTTTGACATGACCCTGACCGCGCTGAAGCACCTCCAGGAGCTGGGCGTCCACCGCCATGCCGACCTCAGCGAGCATGAAGTGAGCGTGGAACTGGCCCGTTGTGAAGTGAATGAAGAGCTCACCAGCGTGCTCGAGAGCTATGAAGAAGATGACTCGGCCTACTGGAGTGGCCGTTACGGCGAATTGGAAAAGCAGCGCGCTGACCCGGACGACGTCTTCTTTGAGGCCCGCGACCGCAAACAGGAAATCAAGGAAAAGATCAAAGAACTTCAGTCGGGGCTCGCCCGCCAGCATCCCCCGCGAAAGCGGGCCAAAAAACCTAAGCGCACCAGAAAAAAGCAAGCTGCCTGATAGAACACGCCTGAACCAAAGAAGCCGGGCCATCCGCACCATCGCGGCTGGCCCTGTGCTTCAGGAGTTCACGCAGATACTGATTTGCTTTTCTCATTCGCCTGAATTCGCGGCCAACTTTCCCGGTTTATCTGTGTCTATTCGTGTTTACCTGTCCCGGCGTGCCGTGGATCTGCGGCAAAATTTGCCTTTGTTTTTCTCCGTGTCTCCGCGTCTCCGTGGTGGGTTCTTGCCTTTTTCCATGTCAGAAAAGTTTCAGTTTTCCCAGAGTGCGATTCCGGCTCTCGCCAATTTACATTCGCAGGGCGGTTGGCATCTGATACCCGAAAGCAAGTATTAAATTCAGGAGCAGTAATATGGCGGAGTACAGAACTCCCAACATGAGTACTACCGAGGGACGGGTGATCGCATTTTTTAGAAGCAAAAATGATGCCTATGGCGCAATAACCAGGCTGAAAGATGCTGGATTTGATTCCAGCCAGATTGGCTTTATGGGTAGCGAGTACGGGACCGGTACCATGGCCGCCGCGCAGGAAGTCCGCGAACACGAGAGCCTGTGGGAGAAGCTCAAAAGTTTCTTCACTGGACAGTCGCACGAAGACATTGATTACCGGGATTCAGCTTCCGCGATGAACTGGGACCAGAATCGCGCCGACTACTATTATCGGGGCATCACGGCAGGCGGCGCTTTAGTCAGCGTCACCGGAACCAGAATGGAGGAAGCTCGGAGCATTCTGGAGGCAGCCGGCGGAGACGTGAGGGAGAGCGGGTTTGAGACGGTTGCGGTGCGGGGCCGCACTGGCGTGAGCCCGGCAGAGGAGGACTACCGCATTCAGCTTCGGGGCGAAATTCTGCGGACGTATAAAGAACGTGTGCAGCGCGGGGAAGTTCGCCTGAGGAAAGAGGTAGTTACTGAGCGTCGGACCGTAGAAGTGCCGGTGTCTCGAGAAGAGCTGGTGGTGGAGAATGTGCCGGTATCAGGAGAGCAGCAACCCACAGGAGAAATCGGGAGTGATAAGGAAATCCGGGTGCCTCTTACTGAAGAGCGGGTCCGAGTGGAAAAGAAACCAGTGGTGAGCGAAGAAGTGCGGGTGGGAAAGCGGGCTACCCAGGACACCCAGCGCGTTTCCGACGAGGTGCGGCACGAGGAACTCCATGTAGATAAAGAGGGAGATGCTCAGGTGGAGACCGACGAAACGCGCAAAGGCAAACGGAAAAAACCAGCGGCATAGGAAAAGCGTGAAGCGTGAAATGATGCCGCATGTCGGTCTGGATGAAGGCAAAAAGAGGGGCTGCCGATCGGGCAGCCCTCTTTAACAACGCTGGACACTCTTGCGATGTGCTCACTGGCACGGCAGAGCCGGGCCGGGCAGAGCGTCTGTTCCGGGATAGCTGAATGCTCCCCCGAATGCGTCCGATGGTGCCGTTTGAGTGAACCATTGCACCAGCGCCTCGGTTGACGGATGGAAGGTAAATATCAGGTCGTTTGGCCCGGAGCTGCCGTCCTCATTATCAATGCTCAGGGTCACCGGGAACGCCGGATGAGCCAGCACCTCCACCGGATCACCGGTTTCCAGGTTGCCCTGGCACGCGGTGGAACCGGGGAACCGCCAGCGCGGCGTGATGTTGTTGAGGAACGGGTCATTGAACGCTTCAGAGATTTCATGGCTCATCGGAAGGACGTCAACGACTTCAGTGTTAAGGAACGTGCCCGGCGACGTCCAACTGGCGTAAGCAGCAATCCAGCGTGGC
The DNA here is from genome assembly GCA_035763445.1 of Candidatus Angelobacter sp. Taxonomy (GTDB): domain Bacteria; phylum Acidobacteriota; class Terriglobia; order Terriglobales; family Acidobacteriaceae; genus Angelobacter. The sequence goes on along the minus strand of DASUBD010000437.1, from coordinate 815 downwards.
TGCGGCGTGACGGTTGTGTCGCGGAAGAAAGTATGGAAGCCGAGAACGCAGCACGGCCCGCGCGTGACCAGTGGCGTAGCACTGGGCGTAAACAGGAACGTGTTGGGGAAGAACTCGACATTCATTGCATTGGTGGTCCAGTCACCGGAGTTGATGGCGTTCACGCCGATGTTGCTGAACTGCTGGTTGAAAAACTGCTGCAGCATAAAGACCACCGTGTTTCCGTCAGTGGATGTGCGGGTGAACCACGTGCGCACCTGGGTTGGCACTCCGCGGATGTTGAGTGTTACCGTGAACGGCACTGTGACGGTGACGTGCTCCACCAGCTGTACTGGCGTCAGGTTGGTATGCCAGTTGTCTTTCATGTGATTGAAAAACTCCGCGCGCTGCACCGCGTCAGCAAATTGCACGTGGCCCACGGTGTAATCCGCGCGCCTGAAGTTGGGCGAATTGAGCATGAGCTGCAGGAAAGGATCCACCGGAACGGTAAACGCAGTGGTTCCATCCGCATTCAGCAGCACTAAATCAACGGCAATAATCTTTGCCGGGATGTTTGTGGTGTGGCCGGTAAGCGGATCATTGCCCATCATGGTGAACGGGAAACTTTTGGTTCCTCCCGTTCCATTGGGGCCGATAAATGACCCGCTGAAATTCACCACGGAAACCACGTTGGGTACTGCGCCCGGGGGATCGACGGTGATGTTGGAATTGGCGGCGGTTTCGTCGTTCAGGAAGTCAATAGGGTTGTGAATGTCCTGGACCGGCATCGCGGCTTCCGGTGCTGACGAGAATGAATCAGGGGCTGCATCGGCTGG
>DASUBD010000436.1:0-13125 GCA_035763445.1 Candidatus Angelobacter sp. | reverse complement strand
CCGTCACATTCGCGCAGCAAGACGCTTTGTTTTGCCGTTATGCGAACAGCTCCCCACATAGGATGAAGCAGAACCGTACCCTCAACCCTGAGAAAGGGCAGGATAATTGGCGGAATCCACTGCTGGACATTATCTTTTTGGGCGATCACCTCGCCCAGCGCGGTCATGGCCCATGTTTCCCAGTAAGTGCTCCGCTTTGCCAGCAAAGATTTTCCCGGCCGCATCGTCAGAAGCTCATCACTGGAGACGAATCGCGCCCACGCCACGGGACCAAAAAAACCGATTGTGTCATTCTTCGTGCAATAACGCTGCCAGTAGCTGGCTACTAGTTCTTCTCGCTGCTTTTGTTTAGAACCTCTCGCTGAGCCATTGAGTGGAGTCTGTAGCAAAGGATCCAGGGCCGTTGGCAGGGCAACTCGGTTCTGCCAGATAACTGCTTCACGGAATTCGGGAGATGCCGCGATCTCGCGAATGGCCGCGGTGGTTTGCAGGCTAGATGCGGCAAATTCCGCTTGGTAGTTATTTCGTTTTGCTTCCAACTGCCGGATCGCAGCGCTGAATTCTTCCAGTAACTCTGAAGGAACCAGATCCGGTGGTAAGGCCGAGGGAACCTCTCCTCTGAGAATGGTGCATCGCGCATCGAGCAGAGCTTTGCGCGCTGTTTTGTCATTCCAGCGGCCGGCCGCCCGCAAATTGTCCAGAGTCGAATTGACCCACTGGAGCGCTTTTTGTTGCGCAATCTCTCTTGCCTCGATTGCAGCAACGATCGCATCCGTCGCCAATGCCAAGGCAGGCGATGCCGTAAGCTTAAAGATTTCCGGGAAGGGAAATCCCGATCCACGCAGGCACACCCAGCGCCAGAACGCCCAGTCGGTGTTTCCCAGGTTGATCAGATGGTCAGAACCGGTGGTAAGAGTTTCTTGAACAGCAGCAGCGTGCATGTTTTATCTCATTGGAATGGAATGATGGAGTCTATCTGTCGCTCAGCCGGCAATCGCACGGCTTTGCGGAACTGCAAGTGACTAAAACCTGGCTTCGCAAAAATGGGGAAGGCGAGCAGCGCTTAAGGAACTATTCATCCAGAAGCGCCGCGATTTGCAGGAGTTCTTCCTGGGTCAAGTGATCGGCGGTGAAGTCCGACGGTGTAAATCCACCAGATCCCTCATTCAGGCAAGCGGCGATGAGTTCACGCAAACCATTGACGTAATCGCCGGCGATTTTCTGAATCGTCTCACGACGATGCAGCTTTTCACTATATGTCCAGTGGATGTGCAACCGGTCCTGCATCACCATCGCATTTACATCCAGCACATATGGCCGGTGGTTCTCTCCGGCGATTGTGCTCCCGCCTTTGTCTTCCAGCGGCAGGAACCAACGGGATTGCCGGACAAGCTGATCCAGTTGTCCAAAATAGTTGAATATGATTTCGGCCTGGGGAGCTTCTTCCAAACTCCGCCGGACATCGGGATTGCTGCTCATATGACGCAGCAGCGCGTAGCCAAACCCGCGGTTGGGCACGGCCCGCAAGTGTTCCTTCACAGCTATGAGTGCCGGGACCGGGTTCCATAGTTGAGTATCGGCAGATTTCAGCATCACCGGGTAAGTGTTGCTGAACCACCCCACGGTGCGGGAAACATCCGCATCGGCAAAGAGGCCCTCCCGTCCATGGCCTTCGAGATCCACCAGAATTTCATCAAGTCCGGCCCATTGCGTCATGACCCGTCCGAGTACGGTCAGTAATACGTCATTGATTTGAGTGTTATAGATGCTGGGCACCTCGTGAATCAGAAGACGCGTTTCCTCTTCGTCCAGACTTATGATCACTTTGTCCTGAGTGGCAAACAAGTTCTCAGCATCGTTCGCGGCATAATCCCGAGGCAAACGGGTTCCATCTCTTGGCCGCTGTTTCGTCCAGTACTGTACTTCTTTCTGAATTTGTTCCTGCTCGGCCACTTGCTGCAAATGCTCAGCCCATTGTTTGAAAGAGATTGTTTTTGGGGGCAGAGTGATTTCCCGTCCTTTTTCCCTTTGTTGATATGCTTGTTCTAGGTCCTCCAGCATGATTCTCCAGGAGATTCCATCTACCGCCAGATGGTGAATCACCAGCAGCAGACGCCTCCCGTTCTCGCTGCCGAAGTCATACTCCACGACTTTCGCCAGACATCCTTGATTCAGGTCAAGACTGCTTTGAACCTGAGCCGAATCCTGCTCAAATTTATGCCTTTGTTCGTTTTCGTCCACCCCCGAGAAATCTTTCCGCTCATAGATTCCAGCCGGGATTTCCGCTTGTCCTATCTGGCGCCAGCCATCGCTGCCGAACTCGTATTTCATGCGCAATGCGTCATGGTGATCGACTAAACTTGCGACCGCCTGTCCCAGCAACTCTGTATCTACGCTTGGATCGAGCTGCAAAAGGACGGATTGGTTGAAATGGTGAGGCGCCTTCAGCTCCCACTGGAAGAATCTTGCCTGGAATGGCGACAGGGGCACGCTTCCCGTGACCATTCCCTGTTCAGCTCCCATCTGGGACGCTACTCGTCGGGCCACCACTGACAATTCTGCAATGGTCTGGTGCTCAAATATTTGCCGAGGCTGTAGGGCCAGACCGGATTGCTTTGCCCGCGCAATGACTTGGATACTGAGGATGGAATCGCCACCAAGGTTGAAAAAGTTGTCATGCAGCCCGATTGTTTCCACACCGAGAACTTCCTGCCAGATAGAGGCTAGAATCTTTTCGACCTCTGTATGCGGTGCTTCGAACTCCGGTGTAGCAGCAGCAGCCTCGCGTAATTCGACCATGCGAAGCAGCGAGCGGCGGTCAATACCTTTTCCACTGCGTTCTATTGCTTTTACCTGGATAAACTCCAGCGGCACCATCATGGCCGGCAGCCGGTCGCTTAAAAATTCTTTTAAATCTTCTTTTAAGACTCCTTCTCCGGCTGGAACAATTACGGCTGCAATGCGGGGGTTGGTCTCCCCACGGAATTGCCGCAGAACGACGGCGCTTTCCTTCACGCCGGGATGATCTGACAACACTGCTTCTATTTCACGTGCTTCAATCCGGAAGCCGTTTACAACCAGACATTCACCGCCGCTGTCGGCGAACTCAAATGAACCGTCAGGGCGTTTCCATGCCTGCATGCCGGTGCGGTACAGACGCGCGCCATAGCGGGTTGAGAACGGGTGGGGTATCCAGGCCGCTGCAGTGAGCTGCGGGTTCTGATAGTAGCCGTCAGCCAATTGGCCGCCGAGACAGATTTCACCGATTAGGCCATCCGGCACCGGATTTAATTCGGCATCAAACAGCCCCATTTGCGTTTCGGCAGCCAGATGCGCCTGTAGCGCTGATCCGGATATTGCGGTAAGGGGGTGCTTCATCCAGCATCCACCTGCTTCGCTGTTCCCAACAACGGCGTAGACATGGCCCCGCAACGCCGACGGCAATGCGTCCCGGAGTTGTGCCAGAACAGGAATCGGTTCCTCGCAGAAAATGTCGCCCACAGTTTTCAATGCCCAGGGAAACTCTCGTGCGAGTCGTTCCAACATGCTGGCGGAAGTCCACAGCACTGTTACTTTGTTGTCGCGCAGTAAAGTTGCCAGTTTGCGCGGCGCGAGTTTGTTAGGTACGTTTACCACGCATGCACCGGCGGCCAATATGCGCCACCATTCCAGACTCTCAACTTCCCGGGCAAAGCCTAACCTGTGGGCTACCCACTCGGTTTCGTCTTGAGCATCTTTTCCCTGCATCAGCGCAGATGCACAGAGTGAGAGATGTGAAATCAGCACTCCCAAGGGTCGTCCTGCAGCGCTCGATCGGTACAGCACACAGGCCGGCATAGCGCCGTCAATTTCCGGTTCCGGGTCAGCATCGCTTTGCCGTGCTGCGTGCTCCCAGTGCTCCTCCACGCAAAGCGTCTGCACTTCCGCGGGAAATCGTGTTGTCAATGATTTGGTTGTAAGCAACAGCATCGGGCGAGAATCCGCCAGCATTCTTGAGATCCGGGATGGAGGCTCCTCTGTTTCCAATCCCACCAGAACTGCTCCTGACTTCAAAACAGCCAGCGAGATCACAGCCCAATCGACGCCGGGCTCCAGGCAGATGGCAACCCGATCACCTGGCTTTATTTGCTGTTTTGACAGATAGTGCGCCCATTGATTGGATCTTTGATTGAACTCGCCGTAGCTCAGTTGCCGGCCATCGCTCACCAGCGCAATGGCCTCGGGGCGGCGTTTCGCATGGCGTGCAATCAATTCGCAGATGCTTTCTTCATGCGCATATTCGGTTTGCGGCCTCTTCCAAGCCGTGGACAAAGCTTGCTGCTCCGCCGCGGTTAACAAGGATATTCGGGCGACGGGTTGGTTAGGATTCTTGACGGCTTGATCCAGTACCATCTGCCACCGGCGAACAATTCCTTCCACGGTTGTTCTTTCGAACAGGTCGCGAACATACTCTAACCGGCCTTCAATTCCTCGCTCGCTCTCAGCTACCAGAAGAGTGAGATCAAACTTTGTTGCCAGCAGGTGATCTTCCCGCTCCAATAGGGTCGCTTGCAGGTGTGGCATTTGCAATTGTTCTTGAGCGGTATTTTGCAAGCCGAAGACTACCTGGAAAAACGGCTGGCGGCCCAGATCGCGTTCCGGCTGCAATTCGTCAACGAGTTTTTCAAATGGCACATCCTGGTGTTCATAAGCTTCCAATGTCTTGTCTCGCACCTGCTTCAATAGCTGGCGGAAACTTGAAGCTTGATGAACCTGCACACGAAGTACCAGCGTGTTCACGAAAAATCCGATCAATGGCTCGATTTCGGGCCTGTTGCGTCCTGCTATGGGCGATCCAACCGCTATGTCTTCCTGCGTGCTGTAAAGCGAGAGCAAAAGATGCCAGGCTCCCAGCAAGGTCATAAAAAGTGTTACGCCCTCTTGCCGGCTGAAGGCTTTCAACTGCCGTGTCAAGTCAGGATTCAAGTTCACCCGGATGGCTGCTCCACGATTACTCAGAGCGGACTGTCGCCTATGGTCCGTGGGAAATTCCAGCATCGGCAGACCAGCCAATTCCTTTCTCCAATAGCCAATCTGCTGTTCCAAGACTTCTCCCTGAAGCCATCTCCTTTGCCAGACCGTGTAGTCGCCGTATTGCACGCGCAGGTCGGGCAAAAGAGACTTCTGATTCAGGGCGTAACTTGTGTACAGCTGACTAAACTCATGCACCAGAAGGTCTAGCGACCATCCGTCACTTACGATGTGGTGCATGGTGACCAGCAGCACACTTTCGTCTGGCTGCAAGCGCAGCAGCTTCACTCTCAGGAGCGGCCCCTTTTGCAAATCGAACGGCGCTTCCGCTTCCTGCCGCCGATAACGCTGCACCTCTTCTTCCCCTGTCTTCGCATCGAAATGCTGAATGTCAATCTGTTCGACCTCTGATTGGGCCGGTCCAATTTTCTGCACCGCCACCCCGTTTCGTTCCGGGAAAGTGGTCCTTAAAATTTCATGCCGCTGCACAATTTGCTTAAAGCTCTCTCGCAAGGCTCCCAGATTCAGCCGCCCGGCCAAACGGACAGCAAATGGCATGTTGTAGGCAGCGTTTCCAGGCTGCAGTTGGTCAAGAAACCACAACCGTTGCTGCGCAAAAGAAAGCGGCAGATCTCCTTCCTCGCGATGAACAGCCTCAATGGGCAGTGTCAGAACTGGATGGACTCCGCGAACTGCTTTAATCTGCCGGGCGAGAGCGGCAACAGTAGGGAATTCAAACAAACTTCGCAGAGGCAGGTCTGCTTTCAATTCCATGCGGATTCTGCCAATCACATGAGTGGCCAACAGCGAATGGCCTCCCATTTCAAAGAAGTTCCAGTCAACGCTGACGCGTTCGCGTTTCAAGACATGCGCGAAAATACCGCAAAGTAATTCTTCTTCAGGATCGCGGGGAGCAATGAATTCAGTTCTTCGCTCCCTGCTGGAGAAGTCGGGAGCAGGCAAGGCCCTGCGATCCAGCTTGCCGTTGGGAGTCAAAGGCAAGTCTGGCAGCGAAACAAAAAACGCCGGTAGCATGTAATCCGGCAGTTTCTTGGCCAGGAATTCGAAGAGAGTGTGGTCCCAGTCCGCTTCGCTGCGCTCGAGGATTATGTAAGCGACCAGTTGTTTGTTGCCATCAGAGTCCGGCCAAGGCAGAACCGCAGCAGCTTTCACCAGAAAATGGCTTTTTAATACAGCTTCTATTTCTCCTGGTTCGACGCGGAACCCGCGAATCTTTACCTGCGTATCAGCGCGACCCAGGCTCTCAACCGAGCCGTCGGGAAGATACCGGCCAAGGTCACCGGTTCTGTATAAGCGGTCGCCTCGTGCTCCAGTAAACCAGTTAGCAAGAAACTTCTGTTCGGATAGTTTCGGATCGTTGCGGTATCCTTCAGCCATATGCGGGCTGCGGAAATAAATTTCCCCCGGCTCTCCGATTCCCGCCGACTGCCTTGCAGAGTTCAGCACCAATAATTGGACGTCTTTGATTCCATGGCCCAATGGCACAATGTCTTTGGCAAGAGGTGGTACGGATGAAGCTAGATCCGAAGAAGCCACCGGGAAGAAGCTGACGGCGCGCTGGGTCTCCGTTGCACCGTAAAAGTTGATGCATCTGGTTCCCGGCGCCATCTGACGAATTTCGGCAATCTCGCGCCGCGTGAGTGCTTCTCCCACGAAGAATACATACCGCAAGGAATCGACAAGACACTCTGATCTGCCCTGCGTTAATACTTGTCCTAAGGCTGGTGTGAGATTACTGACGGAGATTCTGTTCTCTTGCATCCAGCGCGCCCCTTTGCCGGGCAATTGCCAATCTTCAGGAGGTATCAGGACTGCAGCGCCGATCATCAACGGAGTGAAAACATCACGATGTAAAGGATCATGAGAGAGCGCGGAGAAAAGACTAAAGCGATCAGATTCGCTGAACGAAAAAGTCTCCACCCACCAGGGCAGGAAGTGGGTCAATGGACCATGCCTGCCGAGCACGGCTTTTGGTTTACCTGTGGATCCTGAAGTAAACGAAATATAAGCCAAATCGTTCGCCCCGACTTTGACCGCAGGCGCCGCCGAAGAATACTGATCAAGAAAGCTTTCCAAATCAGGCGCACTGCTGTTCGGAAGAGACAGAATTGGGCAAGAGAATCGCTCCAGCAATTCTCTCAATTCGGCGGGAACTTCGCCTGCCGCTTTCAAATGAAGCAGCGCTTTGGGCTCGGCAATTTCCAGGTAATCGAGGAGCCGGGCCGCCGGGTACGCAGGATCCAAAATTAGAAATGCAGCGCCGGCTTTCATGAGTCCAAGCAAACTCAGCACGAGTGGCGCGCTTCGGTGCGCATAGATGGCGACGATGTCCCGCGGCTGGATTCCATGCGCCACCAGACAATTCGCCAACCGGTTGCTTAGAGCGTCCAGTTGCCGGTAATTCCAGGCTACATGAGGGTCCGCAACGGCGAGGTGGTGAGCATGGCGTTCATTGCTGGCCTGGAATAACTCGTGAACTGCACCTTCCCACTTGTTATCCAAATCTGTGCAGGGATTCGGCAGAACATTTTGAGCGGCTTTCGTTACCAGCGAATAGTGATTGATCGGTGCTGACGGAGTTTCAGCGATTTGCTCCAGCAGCCAGGCGAACTGGTGAAGCATTTCAGACATCCGCTCATGGGTAAACAAGTCAGTGTTATAGACAAGGGAGAAGTCAGTTTTTCCCTTTGCAGAGTAGATATAAAGAGTGAAGTCAAATTTTGAAGTCGTTTCCGGAACGTCCAGCACTTCAGCCATTAGGCCAGGAAGCTTGAACACGAGTGGCTCAGGCAAGGGAAGCATATTCACGAACACCTGAAACAAAGGTGTGTGGCTTAGGGTCCGCCTGGGATTAACAGTTTCAAGGACCTTTTCAAAGGGAGTATCTTCGTGCGAATAAGCGTCCAACGCGACTTCCCGCACAATTCGCAAGACTTCAAGAAAGGTGGCATTCCCGGGAATTTGAGTTCGTAAGACGAGAGTGTTGAGAAAACAGCCGATAAGATTTTCCAGTTCGGGCCGGTTTCGCCCAGCCACTGGCGTACCCACAACAATGTCCTGACTGCCCGTGTAGCGATGCAGCAGTATCTTGAAAGCCGCCAGGAAGACCATGAACAAGGTGGCCTGCTGCCGTTTGCTGAGTTCCGTCAGAGCGGCGGACACGGATTCGGAAAGGCGAAGCCGCTGCCGCGCGCCAGAGTGTCGTTGTACCCCGGGGCGGGTGTAGTCGGTTGGAAGATCCATCACAGGAATGCCATCCAATGCGGCTTTCCAATAAGCGAGTTCGCTCTCGAGCTTCTCCTGCGACAACGATTTTCTTTGCCACTCGCTATAATCCACGTATTGAATGGGAAGCGTCGGCAAGTCTGCAGCAGTGCCAGCAATAGAAGACCGGTAGAGCTCCATCAGCTCCCGGATCAGGACCATCAATGACCAGCCATCAGACACAATGTGGTGAATGACGAGAACCAATGTATGATGGCGGTCATTTTTCTTCAGCAGCACCGCCCGCAAAAGCGGCCCTGCTATAAGGTCAAATGGCTGCTCGACAATTTGCGAGATCTTTCGCGCGAGCGCAGGCAGGTTGCCATTGCCGTTGGAAGATTGAAAAGGAATAACTTCAAGATCGATTTTCGTGGCCGCAGAAACGATCTGTAATACCTTTCCCTGAGCAGCCCTGAATGTTGTTCTGAGAGATTCGTGGCGGTGTGCGACTTCTGCGAGGGCTGCGCGCAATGCGGAAACTTTCAGAACGCCTTTAAAGTCGACAGCGGCCGCGACATGGTAGGCGGGATCCTTGGGATCCAAATTTGCCAGCAGCCATAGACGCTCCTGCGCGAACGAAGCAGGAAAAGCAAAGGCTTGTGGATTTGCTTTTGAGGCAGTCATTTAGATCGAACTAGAAACGACGGGATGAAGGGAAACTAAATTCAGTTGGGAAGCACTTCAGGAACTTCATCAGGCTCCAAACTCTGGTAGGCCTCACGTGAAATTGCCTGGAGGCCGAATGCTTGCGATGTCACACGGGGCAAAGAAGAGACGCACTTTGACAGGTTCTCAATGGTCGGGGCTTCAAATAAGTGTCTTACTGGCACATCAACGTGGAAGCTTTCGCGCACGCGTGAGATGACCTGCATGGCAAGCAGTGAATGTCCGCCCAAATCAAAGAAGTTGTCCCGGATTCCGGGATTTTCCACCTTCAGTACTTCCGCCCAGATTGCGACCAGGGTTTCTTCAAGAGACGTGCGCGGGGCTACATATTCGGTTTCTACCCCTCCCGGTTCGGGCAATGCTTTGCGATCTATCTTTCCGTTCGGCGTTAAGGGCAAGCTCTCCAACTCGATCCAGGCGACAGGGACCATGAACTCCGGCAGTCTTCTTTTCAGCGCTGCTTGCCAGGATTCGCGACCGGGGCGTTTCCCGGTTGCGACATCTTGTACGAAATCCGGAACCACATACGCTATCAACCGCTTGTCACTTCCTTCTCCCCGCACCACAACGACGCAATCCTGCACGCCTTCCTGCTGCCGCAGCACTGCTTCGATGCCGCCTAACTCAATGCGATGTCCCCGCACCTTGACCTGATGGTCTGCACGTCCCAGGAACTCCAGATTCCCATCCGCACGATAACGCACAAGATCTCCCGTGCGATAAAGGCGGGTTCCAGGAATTGAGCTGAACGGATTGGGAACAAAGTTTTCTGCTGTAAGTTGCGGTTGTCCGACATAACCGCGCGCAAGACCGCTCCCTCCGGCGTAGAGTTCGCCAATGGCGCCCGCCGGCAGGAGTTGCATTTGCGGGTCGAGCACATAAACCTGGGTCTGGTTGAGTGGTTTTCCGATGGGCAGGGGAGCAGGAACCGCGGACGGATCCTGCACTTTGTAGCAGGCAGTGAAAGTTGTGTTTTCGGTTGGGCCGTATCCGTTAACGAACGTAGCTCCGTCTGCCGTCGCCAGGAACCGTTGAGCATGGGATGCCGAAACTACATCACCGCCGGCCACCAACTGCCGCATAGTCTGAATTGCCGGCATACTGCGGTCGGCAATCAGGTGAAACAGTCCGGCGGTCAGGAAGGCAGTTGTCACTCCGCATGATTGAATCGTCGCAGCCACCTCATTGAGCGATGGGTGCTCACTGGGCAAGATAGCCAGCTTGCCTCCATTCAGCAAACTGCCCCATATTTCAAACGTCGAGGCATCAAAAGCCAGTGGCGCCACGTTCAAAAGAACTTCTTCAGGTCCGAAATGGACATAGTTGGCGTGAAGCACCAATCTGACAACCCCGCGGTGAGTCACCGCTACACCCTTCGGAATTCCGGTAGAGCCGGAAGTGTACATGACATATGCAAGGTTCTCAGGCGACAGCGGAACAGCGGGAGCCGTTGCATTCTGTTGTTGAATCGCATCGCTCTCCAAATTCAGCCTCAGCACCATTGCTTGTGATCGCTGCAATGCGGGCTTGTCCAGATGCAAGTCCGCGATGAGCACTCGGACATTCGCATCACTTATTAAGAGATGCAAATGTTCATCCGGATAGGCAGGATCCAAAGGAACATACGCTGCGCCAGCCTTCAAAATGCCCAGTATTGCGACAATCGTTTCAATCGAACGCTGCAACAGAATACCTACGGAAACCTCAGGAGCCACGCCGAAATTGCGCAGATAATTCGCCACGCGATTTGATTGCAGATCAAGCTGCTCGTAAGTCATCCGATTTTCGCCACAAACCAGCGCAATCGCCGTGCCGAAGCGCTGTACCTGTTGCGCGAATAGCTCAGGGATGCAGAGTTCGTGCCCGCTAGCGCTGGAATTCCAGTCAATCAGCAACTGGAGACGCTCGGGTTGTGACAGCATAGGGACATCCTGGATTGAGCAGTGTGGATCAATGACCATGCCTTGCAGCACAGCTTCAAAATGACCCAGCATGCGCTCGACTGTGCTCGGTTCAAAGATATCTGCGTTATAGTCGAGCGTCGCTTTCAGGACCCCCTCTGCTTCTTCCATGAGCAACGTAAGATCGAACCGGGAACTCTGGGTGTTCGCCGGAAGTACCGTAACTTCCAAGCCTTGTAAATGAAGAATCTGGGCAGGAGCGTTCTGCAAGGCGAGTACGACCTGGAACAAAGGATTGCGACTTATGTCCCGCTCTGGGGCCAACTCCTCAACCAGCTTTTCAAAGGGCAAATCCTGATGGGTGTAAGCCTCCAGACATACCTCTCGGACTCGCGTCAGCAAATTGGCGACTGCCAAATCGGGATCCAGTGATGTCCGCAGCACTAACATATTGACAAAGAACCCGATCAATCGTTCCAGTTCCGGGAGGGTGCGGTTCGCCACCGGGGTTCCAATTGCCAGGTCAGTGCGTCCGGTATAGCGTTGCAACATGATCTGGTATCCCGCCAGCAATACCATAAACAAAGTGACATCTGAATTTCGGCCGAGGTTTTTCAATCCGGTGGTCAGCTCTGGGGAGAATTGTCTGTTGATCTGTCCGCCGCGATAGCTGGGCATCACTGGACGTTCATGGTCCAGCGGCAATTCCAGGGGCTCGATCCCTTCCAGTTGCTTACGCCAGTATCCGAGTTGCGCTTCCAGGATGTCTCCCTGCAGCCATTCACGCTGCCACAGTGCGTAATCTGTGTATTGAACAGGCAATTCCGGCAATTCCATGGACTCGCCATTCACTATCGACTGGTACAACGACGAGACTTCCTCAACCAGCACCCCCAGCGACCATCCGTCACTGACAATATGGTGCATGGTAATCAGCAGCACGTGTTCAGCCGTGCCCAGTTTTACCAGTGTCGCCCGGAGCAGGGAGCCTTCTTCCAAGCGGAAGGGATGCTTTGCTTCTGTTTCCGCCAGAGTTTCCAACTCTCGCGATTGCTGTGGCCCAATGTCCGTCAGATCAACTTCCTGCAGGTCCCAGTCAGCAGCGTTCATGACAATCTGCATCGGCTGACCTTCACACATTTCAATCTTCGTCCTCAGACTGTGCTGGTGCTGCACCACTTTTTTGAGGCTCTGGCGAAGCGCATTCTTGTGTAATTCACCCTTTAGTTGGACCCTTGCAGCGATGTTGTAGAACGGATTGTCAGGTGATAGACGGTCAAGAAACCACAGCCGCTGCTGCGCATAAGAGAGCGTTGCCTTTTGGTGCTGAGGCGTTGGTGTAATATCGGGCGGACCGGTTCGCTGTTTTCCGCTGCGAAGCTGCTCTTCAACCAATTGTGCCAACGCTGCAATTGTCTGTCCGTCTTCAAAGACCCGCCGAAGTGGCAGGTCGACGCCAAACGTGGTCCTGACCCGGGCCAGCATTTGCGTCACCAGGAGTGAATGTCCGCCCAGCTGGAAAAAGTTGTCTTGTATGCTGAGCCGTTCGCAACCCAGCACTTGCTGCCAAATTCCCAGCAGTAGTTCCTCCACAGCAGTGGAAACGACAATGTAATCGGCTGTTAGTTCTTCACGTCTGAGGGAAGCGGGCAGAGACTTGCGGTCAACCTTCCCGTTTATTGTCAAAGGCAGTTGCTCAAGTTCCACCCAGGCTGTGGGAACCATGTACTCCGGCAGCATTTTCTTCAACTGACTGCGTAGATCAACCATGGTTACCGATGAGAGTGGTTTGTGGAACACTACATATGCCACCAGGCGATTTGTATTTCCATCTGAACGGACCAGGACGACCGCTTGCTCAACTCCATGGCACTCCAGCAACGCGGCTTCAATCTCAGCGAGTTCGATGCGATAACCCCGAAGTTTAATCTGCTGATCCAGCCGCCCAAGAAATTCCAACGTGCCTTGCTGCGTCCAGCGCACCAGGTCTCCAGTGCGATAGAGCCGATCTCCTCCGGTTAGACTGAAAGGGTTGGGTGCGAACCTTTCCGCGGTCAACTCTGGCCGGTTCAGGTAGCCTCGAGCCAATCCTGCGTCGCCGAGCCACAGCTCGCCTCTGGCTCCTACAGGAACTAATCTCATTTCCTGATCCAGTACATAGGCGCGTGTATTGGTTATTGGTTTGCCTATACTTACGTTATTCGCTGAATCTTTTCTGGACAGGCGTGCATAAGTGGAATAAGTTGTGTCTTCAGAGGGACCG
>DASUBD010000435.1:0-6013 GCA_035763445.1 Candidatus Angelobacter sp. | reverse complement strand
CGAATTGGCACGGTTGGCCCATATAACGCGACTGGTGCTCGGCTTTTACAAAGGCGATGATCTTCCCATTGCGGTTGATCCGTGCGACCTGATCAAGGATGTAATTGAAACATCGAGCAATCGGTTTGGGGCGGCGAAACCGCACATTGTGTGCGATTTCGCCTGGCAGGGCACTTTGTCATTGCCGGTCCGGCAGGCTCGCGAGGTTCTGGAGAAAATCCTTGCAAATGCGTTCGAATCAGGGGCGACTGAAATTCGGGTTCGCGTCCGACCGAGCACTGATTGGCGTAACTTTGCTCGCTTGGGCTGCCGTGTTTCGATTCTTGACAACGGCCGCGGAATGACTGCGGAACAGCAGAAGCAAGCGTTCGAGCCGTTCGTCTCCACCAAGACTCAGAAAGGCAGCGGGCTTGGTCTCTGGTTGAGTAAAGCGACCGTACTGAAGAACGGAGGGTTGATCACTCTGCACAGCACAGATCATCCATTACGGCACGGCACATGTATCAGCATCTTTCTGCCGAGTCGCGCTCCAAGGACAGTTCCGGGCATTGGCACACGCAATGATGTTCGGAGTGCCTCCCAAACCGGCTTGCCGCGGCCATCCTGGTAAACGACGTTTTTCAGCTGGGCTATTTTGGACATATTCTTTCAATGCCAGCATCGCGCGGTACGCAGCAGGAAGCACTTTGTCCAAATTGATCGGCTGAAATCTGTCATCTTATTTGCCACCATGGGTCCTCCTGGTTCGGTCCTTGAAACATATCTCGCTGATTGTTGCGGTTCCTCCAACTCTCGCTAGGAGAGTTCCTGCGCCGGGGCTAACAACGGAACCCTCCTCAGGCCGCGTCGTCTCTGACGATCACACAATCGCGGCCGCTCTTCTTTGCCGCATACATGGCTTGGTCCGCCTTGCTGATCATCTCCTGGACGGACTGGGGCGGAGAATCAAAAGTGACCGCGCCCACACTGAAGGTAACAGGCAAATTGCGTTGGCGCATATTCTCGTCCAGGATGGAATGCAGCTTGCGCAGCACGGCGGCTGCGGATGAAGCAGATGTCTCGGGCAGCAACACGACAAACTCATCTCCGCCCAGCCGGGCCACTCGGTCAGGTTTCCGCAGATGACTTTTCAGGGTTTGTGCCACCAGCTTGAGCAACTCGTCTCCCTTTTCATGGCCGAATCTGTCATTGATCTGCTTGAAATGGTCTACGTCGAGATAGGCTAGAGTCAAAGCCGCCCCGTACCGGCTGGCGCGGTTCGCTTCCGTTTCCATAAGTTCACAAAAAGCGCGGCGGTTGGCAATCCGCGTCAACGAGTCCGTGCGCGATGACAGCCGCTCGCGTTCGTACAGGCTCCGCAGTTCAGAAATGATCCATGCAAAGAAGATATAGAGCGCCATCCATATCGCCGCGTTCCAATAAATAATGCTGTGGTGGCTGTATTGAAACTGCTCGACGCGATGAACGCTGAGCGTGATAGCCGCGCTGAGCGCCGCACTGAGAATGCCCACCGCGCAACGAAAATACCAAGCAAAATAGGATACGGGCACAAAATAAAAAATAGCAGTCTCAAACTGAGGTGACGCCATAAAATCGATGATGGCTGCACCCAGCAGCAGGCACACTCCGACTACCACCAACGTATAGGTTCTTTGCCTGGTAAGGATTTCGCTTATGTTCATAACACATGACATAACAGCCGCACCAACCATCGGGCTGCCGTCCCAGTTTGGTTCTCGATTCCGTATCTGGAGATCTAAATTGAGGGCATTTGCTTTCCCCAATGTCGTGGAGATGCACTCTGTCGCTACCTCGCTGCATCAAATATTCATGTGATAGCCAGAAGGCGTAATTCGAAGAAATTGAGCTCGTCCTACCGGTGAAGGAGAAGGTGCCACATCGCGCTGCTACACAAGCTGCAAGAACTGCAAACTTTGCGTTGCTGTTCCGAAAATTGGAAGTAGGTTTACCGGAATGGTGTTTCTCGGTCCGCAAGTACAGATACACAGGGAAAGTGCACCCTTGCGGCGGTTGGCTCCGGGATTATACACGCCGGAAGCTCGCGCGGAGGGGATTCGCGCCCCGTAGGCTTTCAGGACTCGCGGTAAGCATAGGTACGCCGTGACGCTGACCATCCCCTCGCAGCTCAGCGGAAACAAAGAGGAAATCACCGTTCACGGTAGCGGGCCCACGATGGAAGGAAACACAGTGGTGCCCGCGGTGAACAAGACGGAACCGCCCGAGGGCAACTACATGGTCGGCCTGACGGTTACGTATCTGCCCAGCCTGAGCCGTGACCTGACTCAAGTGGCGGCCTGCAGTTCGATCCATGCGGATGCTTTCGGAGTTGTGATAGCCGGACAGCGGGCCACGGCAGCACACGCCGCCGAGGATGGGGCCAACTTTAACGATCCTCTCCTGGACGGTCCGCGAGGAAGCCGCGACGGCAGGCTGTTTCTTCCGCAGACTACGCGAATTTGAACTGGTTTGCGCGGGAGCAGGCGCTGAAGTAGGCGGCACGAAATGCCGCCTTCATCACTTGGCAACCAAAAAGAGCGCGATCAAGATTTCAGAGAAGTTGTTCTATTTGATCCGGCCATGGGCTTTGACAGGGGAAGACGGTTTCAGTCGGCTTGAAAGCAGGCAAAACCAGCTAAGATGGTCCATCGGCGTGCTTGTCTTAAGCCAGCTGACCAAGCATTCCTTCAATTCACCATGCTCATTCGCACGCTTGCAGGTAGTCCGTACTCAAGGTGCAGATCATGGCAGGTCTGCGCCTGCGCCTTCCTCATTGCCATTGCATCGTCGGTACGGGTGAAGCACTCAGCCACAACACTTACCAATGCCTCTCCCGCAGTGCAAGTACAATCAGCCCGATTGCCACGAGAATAAATGACACTGCAGTCAAAGAACGCGTCAGCTTCTTATCGTGCGTTTGTCTTTTTACGAGGGGCAAGTTCACTAGCGCACTGCTGATGGAGGCAAAGACAGTGGCGACGCCGGCAACCTGAGGGGAGAGTTTGCCATGGACGACCATTGTCGCTGCTGCAGCGGTGGTGCTGGCGCTGCTGACAATGCCTCCGAGGAGGCTGAGTGCCAGAAACCCGTATTTGCCGAGAAAACGAGCCCCTATCGTTCCCACTACCTGCATCCCTACAAACAGAAGACCGAACTTGATCACATAGGGCAATGAAATTGGCGAACTCATGTGGAGTGCATCGACGGGCTCCGCACGCTGTTCGCGTCTCATCCAGGCAACGAGGACTGCACCTGCAGTCATGGCAAGCAATGGCCATGAAGCAATCGGCACAGCCGCCGGCGCAAACATTAGTAGAATCACCAGATTTCGGAGGAACATGGCCACGGATGTCAGCAGCACGAGCGCGATAGCCAGATTCTTTAGAACACCGCCTACTGTTCGCGCAAGTTCGGCAACGGTAGCGGTGCTGTTGACGAGACCACCCAACAGGGCCGTGTAGTAAAGCCCTCGACGGGCGAAGAGCCGCAACAACACGTAGTTCGCGAACTCAAGCGCGGCGATGACGATGACAATCATCCACGACTGTCGTGGATTGAGCAGGTGCCAAGGGTCGATGAACCGATTCGGCAACAGCGGGTAGATGACGAATCCGATCAATCCAAGAAGAACGGCTCCGCGAAGTTCCTCGCGAGTCAGATCGCCTGCGAACCGCGCCAACTCCGTCTTCCATGCAAGGAGCATCGTCATGATGATGGCAGAGGCCACGGGTGTGAAGAGGTGGCCTTGGCCGACGAGCACGCCTAAGACGTACGTCACCAGTAGGGCCGCCGATGTGGTCGTTTCGAGCGAACGATCCAGCAGCAGACTGCGTCCATTCATGAATGCGACGAGAAGAAAAACACCGATACTGGACAACAGTGCCATTTGCGGCGAGATAAGGGCACTCGAGCCGCCGAACAATGCGGTGATCGCAAACGTCCGGACGCCTACGTCCTTATGCGACCACTCCCGTTCGAGCCCAACGAGCAGCCCAATTCCGATCGCGATGGCCAACTTGATCGCGACATCCAGCGGAGGAAAGATCATTCAGGCAAATGGTACACCTGAAAGAGACTGTTCTTGTGCCGCGCGGAATCGGAGCACTTAATGTTTGGTTATACCTTTGTCTCCTTGCCGTGCTGTCATCCTAGAAAATCCCGCTTTGAGATGGCCACGGGCCGGAGTTCGTCCAAGCAATCATTGAAAAGGCGCCGTATTTTGGAATGACTCCGGAGCAACTTGCCTTGAGCATCTAACATGGGCAAATCAGTGTAAATGGAGGCTGAGACGCCAGGACGCAAGCTGTTATCCGACGCCGAGATGCCAAAATTTCTTCGGTTTAGTCTGATTTGACCGCTCGCACTCTCGCTATCGATTGATCCATCGACCATCGTACTCTGTCCGCAATGAGTGCAGTGAAGGGCCCAATGTCGCCGTCGATGCTGGCATGATCGAGGGCCGACAGATACGCGTCACGGTCGTCAACGCGAATGACGGTCCAGGCATATCCTCCCGACGCCAGCATGGTGTTCATCAGAAATCGTGCCATGCGGCCGTTGCCGTCCGGGTAAGGGTGTATGTAGCCGAACAGCCAGTGCCCGAGAACGGCGCGCACGCCGGCATCGGTTTCCTTTTCGAGCAGGTCGAACAGATCGGGCATGGCCTCGCGCACAGCCTCCCACCGCGGCGGGACATAGCGTGAGGTGCGAAGATAGACAGCATCGTTGCGGTAGCCAGCGAGCGCCCGCGCAGAAAGCAATCCCGCAGCGACGCAGGGCTGGAACAATTCTCCGTACCAGTCCTTGTGTACCGTGCGCGTAAGAGCGCCGGGATTTGCGCCGGCGATGATCTCCGCTACCGACTTTTTCACCAGTTGGAAAGCCTGCCAGTAACCGCGCGCCGCCAACGCGTCGCGGTTCTTTCGGTCGTCATCACGATGATCAGGATCCCAATCCCCGCGTTGCACTCTGTCGATCAATGTCGGCGTGACGCTATAGCCCTCGATTGACAAGGAGTGATAGGCGTCGCTCTTGTAGATGTCGTCGACGAAGCCGAGATATTCCTTCCTGTTGTCCGGGAGACCCGGGGCCTTGGGGAAATTCTCGATGACGATGGGCCGCATCGCTTCCCACATGGCCTTTATGCGGCCCACGATGGGAGAGACCGCTACCGGCAACGCACCGAATTGGAATTCCGGGGCAAAGGGATCGCTTTCCCGGACATCGTACCCGGCCCTCTTCATCGTTCTGACGATCTCCTCCGCCATCTCCGTTCTGCCGATGCGGCGCAGCGCGCCCGCGATCAGCCCAGCTTTCACGGTGCGGCCGCCATCGAGAAGACGGCGCAGTACGTCTGCCGCATCGGCGAGGCCTGAGAGAGCCACTTGTGTCTCAATCGGATAGCGCATGAAGAAGGTTTCGGGAACTTTGACAAGAGCCGCCGCGGGAGAAAACAGGCGCAGGCCGTTCTCCACCACGGTTTCGGTGGCGTCCAGCATTTCGGCCTGTTTGAGGTCATACAGAGAAGTCCCGAACAGAAGTTCCATCGTGTGATTGGTGCCCTTTGGGCTATACACCACGACCTGCGTCGGAATAACGCTATTTTCGGCGTGCAGCAGCAGCGACTGTTCCGGCGACAAATGCCATTCCTCTCCGAATCGCTCGCTGCAATACCGCCCACAAAATTCCCAGAACGAGGCATACCACGGCGTGCTGTCCCCAGTACGTGCGCTTGGGTTGGACGAAATCAGCCAGCCCTTCATGACCTCCTGGAGGAAGCCGTTCTTGACTAGCCGCTCCCGATGCGTGCGGCTCAGTTCGTCAGACTTGAACACCCGCTGGCCGCCCTTCTGCAGTGTGTTCAGGACTCCTAACGATTGGGCGAGTTTTTCATTCGGCGTCGGCATAATTAGGAGGAACTTTCTTAGACAAATACAAGCATTTTATGTTGTATATATACAAGCGTATCATGTGAAATAAATACAAGCAAATTATG
>DASUBD010000434.1:0-12297 GCA_035763445.1 Candidatus Angelobacter sp. | reverse complement strand
GACGCTGGAAAGCTGAAGAAAGCAAGAAAGGGCAAGAAAGGCGCAGTCTAAGGTGATCCGGGTAGGCTTGATCGCCGCACTTAGCCCTGTTTTCTGGGGGTTTATCCCTGGATTCTTATGAATTTGATGGATTGCTCTGGGTGTGGAACAGCCTTATAATCCCGGTTACTCTGGCCGTTCCCAATCAGGGTTAGGCAAAAGGTGGCTGGCCTTTGGACAGGTAGTCGAGGCCTGCAGGAATTGATATTTTGTGCGTAACGCGATGAAAAAGCACCTGTTTGCCATCCTGAGCGCCACTGCGATGGTAGTCAGTCCAGTCAGCGCGCAGAACGTGGTCGCCACCCGCGACGCATACGGCCACACTGTCTTCATTGACAGTCGTGATGCCGATGTTCCGCAGGCCGCACATGCAAAAGCCACGGCTTTTTCCACTCCACAAAGTTCATCGCGTTACAGCGGTCTGGTTTATTGGAGCAATAAGGAACACCGCTGGAAACCTGTGCCATCTGTTTCTTCATCCACAATGAGAGCGGCTCGTCAGGCCGCCCAGGAGGTCAACAATCTGGTTGCCGAACCTGGAAGCCGTCGCGCTTTGAGCACATCGCGGCCGGTGGACCCGGGCAGTCCGGTGACTGAGACCATGACCTCAGAATCGGTGGACAAGGCCATTGAGGCCGCCGCAGAACGCCATGGCGTGGACCCGAACCTGGTCCGGGCCGTGGTGAAGGTGGAATCAAACTTCAACCCACACGCGGTTTCGAGCAAGGGAGCGATGGGCTTGATGCAGCTCATGCCTTCCACGGCGAAATCGCTGAGCGTGGGGAACGCGTTTGATCCTAACCAGAACGTTGACGCCGGCGTGCGCCACTTGAAAAGCCTGCTTGACAGCTACAACGGAAACGTTGAGTTGTCACTGGCGGCATATAACGCCGGGCAAGGCGCGGTGAGCAGAAACAGAGGCATACCTCCCTACCGGGAGACGCGCGAGTACGTGAAGAAGATCACGGATTTGTACTGGAAGAGTTCGTACAAGCCCCGCATCAGCGAAAGTGTTGATTCTGAAGGGCACCGTGTATTTTCCAACAACCAATAAGTGCGTAACGGGTTTAAGCTAAAGGTGCTTTGAAGCAGTTGAAATGAAAAGCAAAACCGGGATCCTGGGGCGGATTGCGCTCGCCACGGCCGTGGCGTGCATGGTGATGTCGTCTGCGCACGCGCGGACGGTGAAGCAGAAGAAGCAGGCAGCCAAAGCGCAGTTTGAAGTCGCCGAGCGCCTGCGCGATTCGCTGCTGGGCACGCCTGATTCGCAGCGCGAGCGGCGCGACTACCAGAAGGTAATGGACGCCTACCGCAAGGTCTATTACACTGCGCCTTCCTGGGCCAAAGCGGATGAAGCTGTCCTTGCCGTGGCTGAACTGCTTGATGATCAGGGCCGCGTACTCAACGATTCCAAGAGCTACAAAGACGCCATCGGCCAATTGGCTTTCCTGAGGCGTGAGTATCCCGGCAGCCGCCACCGTGTGGAAGCGCTGTTCACCATCGCCCAGATCTATCGCGACGACCTCAACGACCAGGACGAGGCGATAGCCACATTCCAGGATTTTCTCAAACACTATCCAAACAGCACGCTCGCCCCCAAAGCGAAGCAGGCGATGGTGGAACTTGGGAATAACGAGGCCAGTGATCCGTTCCGGCCCAAATCGAAGTCGGCCAGAAGCAAGCGTGCTCCGCATCGGCAGGGGACGGAGCGTGAAAGCAAAGCCGCATGGGCAGATGTGCGTCCTGCGACGACCGTAGCGGAAAAGCCGGCGGAAAAAATAAAGCCCAGCGAACAGGCAAAAGCAAAGACCAGGTCTGAAGAGAAGGAACCGGCCGAAGCAAAAAACCGCAAGCCGGCGCGTGAAGATACTCCGGCTCCGGATGAAGCCACTGCTGATGCTTCGCAATCTCCAGTTCCTGTCCCGGTGGAAGATGTTTCCGCTACCGCAGCGAGGCCGAACACACAAGCTCCAGCCGGAAGCCACATGCCCAGGCTCACCAGCATCCGCCACTGGTCCACGCCGGATTATGTTCGCGTAGCCATTGATCTGGAGCAGGAAGTGAAATATCAGGCTGGAAGAGTCGCCCACCCGGACCGGATCTTCTTTGATCTTTACGGCGTCAAGCTCGCTCCCGACCTGGTAGGCAAGACTTTTGACGTGGAGGCCGGATTCCTGCATCGCATCCGCGTGGCCCAGAACCGCGCGGGCATGGCGCGTGTGGTGCTTGATGTGGATGACGTAGCCGAGTATTCGGCGTTCCTCCTGCCCAATCCTTATCGCCTGATCATTGATATTCATGGCAAGCTGCTGCCGGCTCAAGTGGCGAAAAACGGCAAGGGCAAGAAATCTTCCACGCAGGATGTGGTGGCAGAGATCAATCCCCCCGTTCCGTCCGACGTTGCAGCCAATGACGGTCAGCAGCTACAAGCAAAAAAAGAACAGGTTCGGGCGCAGAACTCCAGACAAGAAAAGTCTGATAGTGCGGACTCTCAGTCTCATGCTCAAAACGATGATGTGACCATCAGGAACGTCAAACCGGCTGCGGCATCAGGCGACAGCGCGGCCGCGCTGCAAAAAGCTGGAGAGGCCAGGTCAGGACCCATGAAGGGCCGGAGCAGCAGCGCGTCCACAGAAGTAGCCAAAGCTGAGGCGCCGAAGATGGTTGTGGATGATTCGACCATGGACGCGGACACCGGTGATACCAGCAAAGCCACCACAACCAAGGTCACCAGCGGACCCACCTACCAGGCCATTGCGCCGGAAGAGTCAAGCCGCAACAAGAAGAGCAGCGGAGCAAAATCAACCAGAAACGGCAAGAAAGACGTGGCCACCACCACGCATGTGGCTTCGCCCACCGCCAATGGCGATCGCTCACTCATTCGGGCGCTCGGCTTGAAGATCGGCAAAATTGTGGTCGACGCAGGACACGGCGGGCACGATACCGGAACCATCGGGCCCAACGGCCTGCAGGAAAAAGACCTGGTGCTGGACGTGGCCCTCAAGCTGGGCAAGCTGCTTGAGAACAAGCTGGGCGCGGAGGTGGTTTACACGCGCGATGATGATTCCTTCATCCCGCTGGAGACGCGCACGGCCATCGCCAACAAGGAGCAGGCAGACCTGTTCATCTCCATCCACGCCAACTCTTCCAGTGACCAGAGCGCTCGCGGAGTTGAGACCTACTACCTGAACTTTACCTCGTCACCGGACGCGCTGGAAGTGGCCGCGCGTGAAAACGCGGTCTCAGAGCAGTCCATTCATGAGCTGCAGGACCTGGTGAAAAAGATCGCGCTCAAGGAAAAGATCGAAGAATCGCGCGAGTTCGCCGCCGACGTGCAGAAGTCGCTCTACAACGGGCTCAACGCCAGGAACCCGGGAGAGCGCAACCGCGGCGTGAAGAAAGCTCCGTTCGTGGTGCTGATCGGCGCCAACATGCCTTCCATCCTGGCCGAGATCTCTTTCGTCAGCAACCCGCGTGACGAAAAGAAGCTCAAGACCAATCTCTACCGCCAGCAGATCGCCGAATCGCTGTACAAGGGCGTGGCCAAGTACATCAACGGCCTGAGCGGCGTGCGCGTGGCCGCCGGCCTGGAGCGCCAGGACGCAAGCGCCGGCGCTGCAGGGGCGTTGAAGTAGTACTCAGCCCTGCGTTGTGAACACGCTGAAATTCCAATTCACCACGGAGACACGGAGGCACGGAGAAAGCCGAGGAGTGATTCTCCTTTGCTGCGGGCTAACGGCTCAGTCGCTGTTCCGATCACGCGCGATCACGTTGCGACCGGGGCCCCCGGCAAGCCCGTCTTATTTGACTTGCTGGGGTGGGATCACGCGCGATCACGGCGATTATGCATCAGGGCTGAATGCTGACCACTGAATGCTGACTGCTATCTTTGCATCACAAACTTCTTCAGCTCCAGCACCCTCACCGGGCATTCCGGCCAGTTGTGGTGCCAGCAGACAATCAGGTCGCAGCCCTCGGGATCATGTTTGTGCTCGCGGAAATTCCGGCTTTCATACTCCAGTTCAATCTTCGTCATTTGGCAGCGGTTGCCGGCAATCCGGCGCAGGGCAACGCAATCAGGGAATCCGGTCTGCATGTGCAGGATGAGATATCCCAGTTCGGCTGCAAGACTGCCAAAGAGGACCAGCACGCCCGCTTCATTGGTAGGCGCATGGGCCAGCGCGGGCGAGATGATGGGCTCGCCATAGGTCGGCGCACCGTCGATGAACCAGCTTTCCTCACGGGGCTTTTGTTTATTCGGCTCCTTAGCTACGTGATGATGCGACTGTTCAGCCGAGTGCTTTTGCAGCTCTTCCGCAGCGCGCTGCTCCTCAACGACCGCAGTCACCATTTTGAGAACATCGGGCCAATCAGGCCAGAGCCCTGCCTGATTCCCGTGGAGAAGCATGGCGAGCGGAACGCTGGACCATCCGCGAAAACGCCTTGCAAACGGAGCCGAGGTGAATGCTCCATGAGAGTCCTGCTCAAGCGTGGTTGGGAGCTTGCCGAGTTTGCGCGCTACCTGCGCCCAATCACGGAACAGCACGTCGAGCGGAGTTTTGGTGTTACGAGAGGAGGTCTGCAGCCCGCATGCAATCAGCGCCTTGGTGAAGCCGCCAAACTGGTGCTGGAGCCAGCGCTCACTTATGTTGAGTTCGAGTCTCAGTTCGCGATAGACGGGCGGGCGGCCAAGGCGGCCGGCACAACGGTGGATGGCGGCAATGATTTCTTCCCTGGTGGCGAGGTTCACGGTGGTTTTCCTTTTGCAGATTTGTTTGTAGAAATAAAAAAGCCGCCCGGAAAGGCGGCAAACCCAACACCTCTGAAACACAGAGGAACAGAGGAAGCGGAGGAAATGATTCTGGCTTTTTACTAAGGGCTAAGTGCTAGCTGCGGGTGTGTGCGGCTGAATGCTTACGGCTGGCTGCTGTGTGCTTCTTTTCCTGATGTCGCGCGATGTCGGCGATCTACTGATCCGCGCTGATCCGCGCTAAAACTTTTTGGATTTTCCCTGGATACACTAAGCTTACGAGTGCTGAACCGCATCTACCGCGGGACCCCGGCGGTCGCGTCTGTGTGGGTATCCAGAAGCCAGGGCGGCTTCAGTGGAGGAACCGTTCAGCCAGGTGCGCCAGAAACAGGGACAAAACCCGTCTCGACGAGAGTCAGGCAATTCACCGCTCGATTACGGACATGGTCCGCCCCGGATTAGACTGGCCTCTGGGTCTTAATCGCCAGCCTGCGGGCGCCTGCACCCGCACTGCTCCTTTCACTCTGATTTTATACGCTATTTATTCGCTAAAGTCAAGGGGGAAATGCATTGGGACGAACTGGGGTTTCAACTGCCGGCATCTTTGAAGTAAGCTGAGTTCATGGATGACGGGAGTGTTGCAACCATCTTGCTGGTCGGATTCATCGTGATTCTGTCCCTGATCCTGATCATCCGAGTGAAGCAATATTTCGATGCAAGAAAATAGGTCGGGTCCCCGGGGGCAAAGTTCTTTTCTATCCCTCAGAACGATGTTGGGTGCCACATCCTTTGCGACTCAAGCTTGCGCTGGTGCTGCGCGAGCTTGGGCTCAGTCGCAAAGGGTGGGAGATAATTATTCTCCGACCTTGACCGGCCCTTCTTCGCCGTACCAGTAATGCCGAACGCTGCTCCAGGCCCAGAGCTCGGGAGACGTTACCAATCCACGCTTCACCGGATTGAAATGGATATAGTTCAGCTTCTCAACATATTTCTTCTTCGTTCCAACATTGAAGTCATGCGACCGGGGCAGCCAGAATGAGGGCGGCAACTGTCCACCGAAGGTGAGTAAATCCTGTTTCGCGGGATTTTTTCTTGACAGGCACTGCAGCGAGACGCGCTGTTTCAGGACTTGCATCACCCTGGAAGGATCAGCGATTCTTGGTTCTCCGATCAAAAGGTGGATGTGCTCCGGCATGACCACGTAACCAGCTACAACAAACTGGTACTTCTTGCGTGTTTGCTCAAGAACTTCCAGGAACAAATCACGGTGCCTGGCTGACCCGAGAAACGGCCGCCGCCGATAGCAGGAGCATGTGATGAAATGCCAGTCGCCCTGGCCGTATATGCGAATGAGTCCTTTAGGCACGAAGTGATTTTATATCCCACCCTTCGCGACTGAGCGCGCATTCCGCGCAAACTGCGCGCGGACGCGAGTCGCAAAGGATCGGGCACCCGGCTGCTCCAGGCCCAGAGTTCGCAGGAGCACGTGATGAAATGCCAGTCATCTTGGCCGTAAATGCGAATGTGCCCTTTAGGCACGGACTGATTTTTATATCCCACCCTTTGCGACTGAGCACGCATCCGCGCAAACTGCGCGCGGACGCGAGTCGCAAAGGATGGGGCACCCGGCGCTGAAGCACCAGTCGTCATACAGGAAGAAAGTTTTTTGAGCACTGATGGGGCACCCGGCATCGCCACCAGCGGTGCCCCTTGCCGAGGACTGGTTCACGGAACTGAAAGCACAGAAGGAAAAGACAAATACATAGATCCTTCGACTCGCCCTCACTCGCTCCGCGTCGCTCGGGCTTCGCTCAGGATGACAGAGCTGGAAAAGCCTCCACGGCGGGTGTTCCCGGCCATCCTGGCAATTCGTGTGCTTCGCGTTAATTCGCGGCCAATTCCCCGTACGCTCAGCGTTGATCTGCGTTTATCTGTGGCCGAGTTTTGCTTCCATGTTCGGCTCAACAAACGTTCGCCTGGCTTCCTTGGAGTCGAGCGTCTCTTTCCTGTAATACTCAAACGGCAAATTCTTGTCCGTTAACGCCTGCTGGATCGCGTCGACGGATTCGCGTAGACACAGGCTCCTGTCCAGGCGCTTGCTCACTTCGCTTATCCAGAAGCGGGTCAGGGTTTCGTGATAGAGCTGCGGGACGTTGTGGTGCGTGCTGAAGCGGATGAGCGTGGAGCGCATGCGGGCGAAGGCGGTTTCAAAATCTGCGGCGTAAAGATAGGCCACAGCGACGGCGAGGTGGTCGCGATGGTGAAACCCGGTTTTGCCCAGCAGGCAGCGCTCCAGCCGGTCAACGAGGGTGAGGATTTCTGCGTCAGTCATCTTTGATTTCTGTTCCACGATTTTTGCTCTGCTTTAATTTTGATCCACGTTTGATTTTTATCCACAAAGGAAAACGCCCGCCAGGGAAGACCCAGCGGGCGTTCGGAATCTGTTTGAAAGATGATGATAGCGCGACGGAGGAGTGTAGTCAAACTACCCTTGCCGGGCGATTCGTCCTGTTCCGGGGAATAAGGTGATACATCGATGGTTCGACTTCGCCCTCCCTTTCAGTCGGGCTCCGCTCACCATGACACCTCGTGAGGGTTCGGAGCATTTATAGACCAACATTGTATGCACACGCCGCCTGGCGATGCATGGCCTTTATTTTCCAGAGATTACGCCGCTTTCGTTTTCCCCCGATAGAAAGATGTCCGCGGCCTGAACGCTGCAAATGTGATTTGAAGCCGGTATCGCCATGTGACCGGCGTCACTGCCCGGCCGGCCTGGACTGCGGAGAATAGCAATTTGCGGACCAGCACACAGCAGAAATGTGATGTTGGCGCCGGCCAGGGGAAACTTATCTGCGCCAGGCTTGACGGGAGGGCATCATGAATACCCAGTTGGTGGTGGAACCGGAACAAAAACCAGACACAGCAGGCCAGGGTTCCACGACGGCCACAGCTTCTAACGTACTGGCATTTGCCAGAGTAGGGCCACGTCCTATGTTCTCGCAGACCTTTGTGGAACAGAGTGAAGCGGACCGGAAGCGCAAGCGCGCCACTCAGAGCGGATCGTTCATTGTGCAGTTGATGATCGTGGGCTTTCTGTTCCTGATCCCATTGTGGTTCGTGGATGTGCTGCCGGTGCAATCCCTGGCGACTTTCCTGGTTGCTCCGCCGCCTCCTCCGCCACCGCCTCCCCCGGCCGCGCCAACGGTGAAAGTGGAACGCGTGAGCGAGGTGGTGAATGGCTCGCTGAGATCGCCCAGCAAGATTCCTGAGAAAGTAAAAATGATCAAGGAAGAAGAAGCGCCACCGCCAACTTCAGGAGGCGTGATTGGAGGCGTGGAAGGCGGAGTTCCGGGCGGCCAGGTGAACGGTGTTTTGGGATCGATCCTCACTTCAAATCATACCGGTCCAACGGTGGTGGCCGCTCCTCCCAAGCGCATTCGGGTATCCACCGGAATCAGCGAAGGCATGCTGATCCACCGGGTTGAGCCGGTGTATCCCACCATCGCGGCCCGCGCGCGCATTCAGGGGACGGTGCAACTACGCGCGGTCATCGCCAAAGATGGCAGCATTGAAAACCTGCAGGTCATTGGCGGTCATCCCATCCTGCAGCAGGCTGCGCTGGATGCCGTAAAGCAGTGGCGGTATAAACCTTACATCCTCAACGGGGAGCCGCTGGAAGTTGAGACGATTGTGATTGTGAACTTTCACATGAGCTAAGAAAGTTCAGCAGAAACGCGTGTGTAATGGGACCTGACCAGAGTTCCTGAATTCAGAATTTTTTGGCGGCGGGAAAGGCTGGAGTTGTGTCTGGTGTGGGAAGATGGATGCGGCTGTTTTCGGTTCCCGGTCCCCCTTATGCCAGTGGTCCTCAAGATTGATGCTCGCAGAAAAGTTGTCTACTCAGCCTTCTACGGAAAAATCGATGATGCGGAAGTGGCCGGGCACCGCTCCGCGATTGCGGCTGATCCTGACTTCAGTCCCGATTTCAACGAGATCATTGATTTCACGGCCGTGACGGATGCGTCGCTCTCAGAATCCACGCTCGCCGCCATGGCAGCCAATCCCAGCCTTTTCCACGAATCGGTGCGGCACATTGTGGTGGCGCCGGCCGACCTGCTGTTTCAACTGGCCAGCAAGTACAAAGGGCTGGCACGCTTTTCGCGACCAAATGTGATGGTGGTGCGCTCACGCGACGAAGCCTATCAGCTGCTGGCCGATGGAGTGAAGAAGCAATAGTTAGTACTCCGCCGCCGAGCCAATGGTTTTATTGTCGCTCCGCCCTGCGGCTCCGCTCCGGCCTACGGCAGTGACGTAAGGTCGCTGATCCGTAACTTACCCGGCACTTGCCCTTCGGCTCGCCTAACGCTCGCCTCGGAACCGTACCGGGCTATTTTCGGCCGCGCCTGGCGGCGCTGGTGCGAGTACGAGTCACTGCTATTCGCGGCTTGCGGACTCATTCGAGACGACACGAAGGAAACGCTTAAGATTTTGATCTAACAGCCAACGAGACAGACTTACCCAATCTCGTTGTGATCTTCTGGCTTTGCCTATTTCTCAAGATTTGCAACCAGCCTGACTTCCGAGCCGGCAGATACGCTGATTTCGCGCGTGAACTCCTGGTAGCCTTTCGCCGATACGGCTACGCTATGCTTTCCCGGCGTCAACTTCAGATTCACCGGTGCGTTGCCGACAAAATTTCCGTCCACGCTGACTTCTGCGTTCTCCGGCGTGGCTGTAAGAATCACCGTTCCCGTGCCGCTGTCCGGTGCTGCCGTCAAACTGGGTTCGGGTGGGACCGCTTTGGGAGCAGGGACCTTCACCGCTGTTTGCTCACTGTGGACTTCGGCCTTCTGCCTGACCTGTCCGGCGAGTTGCTCACTCACCTGGCCAAAGAACTTATCCGCCATGCGGTCACCCGCCCCGAACGCCACGTCACCTTCCTTGGTCTGCACGTTAATCACGAGGGTGGCCCGGTCGTCCGCCTGCGGCTCAATGGAGGCGTTGGCGATGAATCCTTTGGAAAAAACAGAGCGCCCGGTCTGAAAGGTAAACATGAGCATCTTTTCGTCCACATAGGTCACCACGTGCCGTTCCCGGGCGGTGCGCAGAGCCGCCGCGAAAAGCTCGGTGGAGGAGTTGTTGTACAACTTCTTTTTTGGCTTTGCGAAAGCCGGCAGGCAGACCGTTAACAGCAAAACAACAACCAAGAAACGTTTGAGCATCGTGCGTTGTCTCCTAAGGAGAGTGTTAGCAAATCACGTGCCAGTGCCGCGAGTGGTGAAACTGGCCTGTTTCCGCGATTTTCATGGACTTTGAGACTGGTCCTTGGTGGTTTTCAGCCAGCAGATGTGGTGAAAAAGGGCCAGCCGGCTGTACCAGCCATCAGCACTCAGCCGTCGGCATTCGGCCCCGAAGCCGAATTGCCAGACGCCTTCAGCAGAAGCTATGCGCTGGTGCTGGCTCCAACGGGAGAAGTGCAGAAGGCGCACCGTTTTGCCGCAATGGGGATTTCACTCAAACACTCCGGACACTTTTTGCTGGTGGGATCGGCCGGAACCTGTCCTCGCGCCTGGCGAGCCTTGAGGGCATTCATGGGCGCGACAATCAGGTAATAGACGGCCCCCGCGATCAGCAGAAAACTGATCAGTGCGTTCAAAAAGAGCCCATAAGCGATTACCCCGCCATTCAATGTGGCGTTGAAAGCGGAAAAATCCGGCTTGCCGACAATCGCCGCGATGAGCGGATTCAAAATATTGGTTACAAAAGAGGTGATCACAGCGCCGAAGGCGGCGCCAATCACAACGGCCACGGCCAGATCGATTACGTTGCCACGCATGATGAACTGCTTGAATCCTTTCAGCATAGGACCTCCTTGATTGGAGGGAAATGATACTCGAAAACCAGAATTGCCAAAATCGCCGAAATTGCCAAAAAATCCAAATTGTTATTAGAAAATCCTCTCACCCGAGGCGGTTCTAAGCGGGCATGAACTGTCTTATTGTCGCTACGCCTGCGGCTCCGCTCCTGCCTGCGGCAGCGAGGAGCCGGTCTGTTCTCGGCCTTACCCACCCCTTATCCCTCATCCCGCTTCGCGGGACTCGGGAACGGAGTGGGCTAGTCTTCTGCCGCGCCCCAGCGGCGCTGGACTCTGGGCGGTGATGGCTCTTCGTAGCTCCCGGTTACATTTCGAAAGAGGCGAAGAAGTTAGCAAAAGGCCGATGATGCCGGAGTTCGGGAACTTCTGTGGGTGAGGCAGCGTCCAATTTCCCAGCGCGCGCGAATACAAACGGCAGTGAGATGCTGCCGTAAAAGCGAGAGTGGGTCTATGTCTATGACGACCGGATCGCGCAATGGCGCGGAAATTAATGTTACGCCGCTGATTGATGTTCTGCTGGTTCTTCTGATTATCTTTATGGTGATTGTGCCGCCGCACAATTTTGGCGAGGAAGCGGATATTCCATTGCCGGCAAAGATCGATCGTCCACAGCCGGAGCCGCAAAAGACAATCGTCCTGCAACTCCATGATCTGGGCGAAGGCAAAGTACCTTCCCTGAAAATTAATCAGCAGGACGTTCCCTGGGACAAACTGGAGGCCCGCTTACAAGCAATCTTCCAAGGCAGGAGCGAGAAGGTGGCGTTTGTAAAAGGTGATCCTGAACTCGATTTTCAATATGTTGCCCAGGCCATCGACATGAGCCATCATGCCGGTGCAGATCGAGTGGGGCTGCTGGGAACGAAGTAGCTGCCGGAGGTGAAGCAGCATCCATCCAGAACCCGAGTTTCCATCTTGCTTCGTCTGAGATGACTTAGAATATTTGTATGAGCCATTCCGCGTTCCTGATTGTCGCCATGGTTGCGGTTCTGGTAGGGCTGGCATTCCGGATCCTGTCGCTGGGGTCAGGAGCAGCCAGGTTCCGGCTTCTCCCGCCAAAGTGGCAGAAGTGGTTTTTGAACGGCCACTCAAGTCCCGCGGCCCGCAAGTGATTTGCAACGGCAGTAATTTTTCCTGCGGGAAACGCGAACTCCTTGAGCCCTTACCGTATTCCTGTACATCTAAGGAAGGGTGCGGACAAGCAGCAACTACTTAAAATTTAACTACTTACCCGGGTTTGTGGCGTTTGTCTTTTAATCAGAAGAGGGTTATCATAATAGATGTTGTAGCTGGTTTCGGCCCAAGGCTGTAGGGCTGGCCTGGGTTGGTTTGTTGTCTCCCAATTCGATGGCGAACGTACCAGTGGGCGGAACGCCCACTTTATTTTTGGGGTGAAAACCTTAAACGAAGAGCAGATGAGATGGCTGCTTCGGACAAAATTCGCGAGATCGCCGAGCGAGTTTCCTCCATGCACGGCGTGGAATTGGTGGAGGCTGAGCTTCGCGGAGGTGGGAAGGCGCGCATGTTGCGCGTAACCATTGATAAGCCCGAGGGCGTTACTCACGAAGATTGCGCCAATGTAAGCCGTGATCTTTCCACGGTGCTTGATGTGGAAGATGCAGTGCCGGGCGGT
>DASUBD010000433.1:0-20119 GCA_035763445.1 Candidatus Angelobacter sp. | reverse complement strand
GTGACTGCTTTGCTGTTTACGCCTTTCATGAGGATGCCGGTCTGAGTGTCGTAGATGGTCAGCCGCGGGAATGTGTCACTGAACGTGTTCCCGTCATTTGTGGTCAGCGTAAGAGCGGTGATCGAATGAGCCAGTGCCATTTCAAATTTGGAATAGGTCACTCCATCCAAAACCATGCCGCCGCCCCGCTCAAAATCAAAGATCACCCCGGAAACTTCCATGTCGTTCACGTCTTTGAGCGTCAATCCCGATGGGCATACGATTCTCACCTCAGGTACCGGCAAGCGATTGGCAATAGGAGCAAAGTCATCCTGCAACAGCTCCTGAGGCACGATTGCTCCATGACCGATGACATGTGTTCCCGAAGGTAGCGATGCCGGGCAGTTGTACACCCCAGGCTCAAGGGTCACTGTTCCGCCTGACGTCGGGATTGCAGGAAACGGCTGCGGGCCCGCAGCACCGACCAGATGCCCAGAGCATCCGGATATCAGCACCAGAAACGAAAGAACGACTGTATGACGCATGAGTCTGCCTTTTGGGGTATATGCGTGTATGTTAATCCAGAGATTCTGATTCAGAAAAAAGAATTTAAGGGCATGGAATGCGAGATATACCGGAACAGAGAGAGGCGAAGTTGAACTATTGCTTCACATCTGAAAATATTTTACTGCACGGCGCTTTTCGCACTTGATGTGTTTTCAGGCTGAGAAGGTAACATCGTGCCCTCTCGTCTCGGATGGCAAGTGAATCATCAACCAGCGTCAGGTCGGTGATGAAAACCCACTGTACGTCTTCCTCAACCCATGGCTTGATCCGAGTGTGAAAGACTTTGACCCTCCACAATTCTTTTGCAGTAGAAATATCGGTTGCTGAAACGTACTGGTTTCTTCCATCACCATCAGCCGAATACTCGACACCGTTGGCTGTGACTGGAGCAACGGGCTTCGGATTTACACGCTTCGCCATGGCATCCGACGTGAGCATTAGCAGGATGGCGTAAATGCACAGCCGAGGGCGGCTGTGCCACGTGATTACACGCAGTCCTCAATCCCGGCGATTTGGCAATCTTGGCAATGTTTAGAATCCCTTTGGCCTCTCATCCGCCACATTGAACGCCTGCTCCAGCGCCAATCCTGCACGTCCCAGCGTTCCTTCTTCAAACAGCCGTCCAATCAGCGTTACGCCATGCGGTACCCGGCGTGGTGGATTGAACTTGGGCATGGGATGGGCCGGATCAGGCGCCCAGTCGCTGCGCGCCTGCGTCACTTCAATGAAACCAGCGCGTAATGTCAGCGATGGCTGGCCGGTGAAGTTGGTAATGGTCAACATCTCATCGCGTAACGAAGGTACCAGCAAGAGATCCACTTCCTTGAAGACGCGTGCCATCTCTTGCGCTACCTTGCGTCGTAAGCGATCAGCTTGCACAAAATCCACGGCGGAAAGGAATCGCGATTGCCGGAAAACGTTAGGCCATGCGTCCGGCACCTGCATTTTGAGCTGATCCACCTGCCGGCTGAGGGTGAGCTGTTCAAACGAGGCGGCAGCCTCTGCAAACAGAATCAGATTAAGCGAATCATACGGCCAGTTCGGGATCGATACTTCCACCGGAACCATACCGACTTTCTTCACCGTCTCCAGGGCCGCACGGTCCACATCCGTGGCCGGAGCCTGTTTCATCCACGCCGGGAAATAGCCCACGCGAAGGCCTTTTACCGGCGCGTTGGCGTCATAATCCAGTTTGCTGGGTACAGAGTTGAGATCGCCGGGATCAGGCCCGCTGATGGCATGCAGCACCAGCAATGCGTCTTCCACGTAACGAGTCATGGGCCCCAGCTTATCCAGTGACCAGCAAAGCGTCATAGCGCCGGTGCGCGGCACCCGGCCATACGTTGGACGCAAACCGGTAATCCCGCAACGCATGCTCGGCCCCACAATGCTGCCGCCAGTCTCGCTACCGACCGCAAAGCCCACCAACCCGGCGGATGTTGCAGCACCGGGCCCTGCGCTGGAACCGGACGAGCCTTCCTCCAGCAGCCATGGATTCAGGGTTTGCCCGCCGAACCAGACATCGTTGAGCGCCAGTGCCCCCAGACTCAGCTTTGCCACGAGCACTGCTCCGGCATTACGCAGCTTTTTTACCACCGCGGCATCGTCCTTGGGCACACGATTGCGAAACGGCTCCGCGCCATAGGTCGTCGGAATGCCTGCCGTGTCGAGCAAATCTTTGCCGCCCCAGGGAATGCCGTGTAGCGGCCCGCGATACTTCCCTGCTGCAATCTCACGGTCCGCCTGCTTTGCCTGCTCCAATGCCAGATCGCTGGTGAGGGTAATCACGCAACGCAGCTTGGGATCAAAACGCGTCAGCCGGTTCAGGTAGATCTGCGTTAGCCGCGTGGAAGTGATCTGGCGTTTCTGAATCCAGACGGCCAGATGCGCCACTGGCGCAAAAGCGATGTCTTCTTCGCTCTTCGGCAGCGGTCCCGGATCCATCTTGCTGCGGATAAACTGATCGCGCTGTGGACCTGCGTTTTCGCCGGGCAGCACAGGGTTCCACAGTGAGTAGGGTAGATCGGCAGGCTCAATCTCAACCTTTTTTGGTCCTGTGCGGCGCTCGTACACGGGCGCCATAGATACACGCCAATTCCCGGCTGCTTCGGCTCGCTCAGGATCGGTCATCTCCACTCGCACCAGTTTTTCTGCTTCCGCAAAGGTCCCTGGAGCAACTACGGGACCAACGGGAGGTGCTGTTCCAAACGCTGGTGGCGTGCCTGCAGGCGGTTCTCCGGGGTTGGCCGGAGGCGTTGGCTGCTGCTGTTGTGCCACGACCTCAGGCGTTATAGCTGCTCCCAAAACGCCGGCAGTCATCTGGGCCAGAAACTCTCTGCGCGATCTTTGCATTTGTCCCCTTTTTATCCGACCGGAGATTATAGCGGGGCAGAGTACCCCCCTGCTGAAAGGAAAAGAGGAGCGGTGCCTTTCTGTATTCAACGGAAAAGCCCCGCCGCGGATGGGCTGGCGGGGCTTGCTTTCTGATTGACTATAGAAGCAGGCTCAAACAGTCAAACCAGAAAATTTATGGGCAGACTTTGCCCACTCCAATGCTGGATAGCGCCTGACACAGATCAATGCGTCCATGGCCCATCTGCTGCACCTGGAAGGCCCTCGATACGGCATTTGCCACGTCGCCGGGATGATATCCGGGACGCGCCTGAAGTACCAACGCTGCCTCACCTGCCACGAGGGGAGCACTGAACGATGTTCCCCACCCGGCAGCATAGTTCGCTCCCGGATAGGTGGTAATCACGCCTTCTCCTGGCGCCGCTACAAAAACCGCGTTGGTGCCAAAGTTTGTAAACGTACTTTTTGCATCATTGTTGCTGGTGGCGCCTACGCCGATCACACTGTTGTATGCAGCGGGATACACCAGGATTTGTCCCGCATCGTTTCCTGATGCAGCCACCAGCGTAACGTTCTTGCTCAACGCATACTGGATGGCATCCTGCAATGCGGGCGAACTCTGCTGGAGTTCAAAACTCATGCTGATGACGTTAGCCCCATTATCTGCGGCGTAATAGATAGCCTGGACAATGTTGAACAACTCAGAAGTGCCGTCGCCGGAAAATGCTTTCAGCGGCATGATCTTCGCGCCGGGGGCAATCAGGTGCACCAGACCTGCAGTCATCGTCCCATGTCCAAAGGAGGACGGAGGCCCATCAAGAATGGTAGTGGTTGACTGGCTGAGGATGGCAGCTGTGAACGAGTTCATCTGGTAAACGTTGCCGCCGTCCAGAATGGTAGTGGTTGATTGCGCCAGGGCTGCCGCTGTCGCGGGATCCAAATCCACCAGCTCAGAAGCGCCTGGCGTACTATGTACAAAATCAAAGCCGGGAACAAGCACTTGAGATAACGCTGGATGGTTCAGATCAACACCCGTGTCAATTACAGCCACGGTGATTCCTGAACCGTTCCAGCTGCTGGTGCTCTGCACATCCGCAAGGCGGGCAATTGAGGTCGCCGGCTGGCTCACATAATAGTTGGCCACCGCCGATCCGAAATAGGTCACGATGGCGCGCCCTGGGAGCTGGTCAAGAATCGTTGTGGTGGACTGCGTCAGGTTTGCTTCGGTTGTCCCGGACAGCTCAGCTACTCCAAGGGACCGGTTGGATTCAAAACTCTGTACTGATGAGTCAGTCGAAATTGTGGGATCGACTGAAGATGATGAAACCAGGAATACGCCATGCGATGATGAACCGCTTGTGCTTTGACTGAGATTCGTAAGTCCGTGACGAGAGCAGACATCATTAACGCTGGATGGCTTGGTTACCAAAACATACTTGTCCTGGCCCAGGAGAAACACACTGCTAAGCAAAATAAGTGCGCAGAAAACCGATTTTAGAACTTTGAGCTGAGGCATCCTTCTTGTGCCTTTGCAACCGTTCCGTCGCGGCTGTAAAGGCCTCCCTGTGGAATATCGATTCTCGCCTTACCGTTCAAAAGCGCAGGTTGAGTATAGGCAGAAACGCACCGCTTGTTAAAAAAAATTTAAGCTTGGGCGGCGGCTAATTTCAGAATTGGAAGCGGGCCGGCAAATGCTTTCAAGAATTCTTATAAAGCTAATATAGACAACAGCTTACGTATGATTATTCTATTTTAAATGATCTTCAAAGAACCGTATCTTGGGCGATACAGAGAGCCGTATCGCTTAAGAAAGGCGACGGAATTAAAAGGCCTAATAAAACTCATGCCCATTTAAGCTGGGCGTACCGCAAACGTACCGCATTTCGCCCAATGGCTGCAACAAAGGAAATTAGCGATTTAAGAGGGTGGCTGATTTGAACTTCATGAACCAGCTTCTGCTAACGATTACGGTTGGATTGAGCTGCCACTCGTATTGCTGCCACTGGTGCTGCCACTCGTACTGATGCCGAGCAGATTCGTCAGCGCCTGATACAAGTCAATACGGCCGTAGCCGCCAAGGCCGCTGATCTGTACTGCTTTGGAGAGGGCGTTTGTGACATCGCCAGGCTTGGATGTGGGCTTTGCCTGCAGAACCAGGGCGGCCGAACCGGCTACCATGGGTGCGCTGAAAGATGTTCCCCATCCTGCGGCGAAGCTTGCGCCAGGGAAGGTGGTAACAACGCCTTCGCCGGGAGCGGCGAACAGCGTAACCCCTGACCCGTAGTTGGAAAACGAGCTGCGCACATCAGTGTTCGTGGTTGAGGCAATGCCTTCCACACCGCCGTAGCTCGCGGGATAAACCTTCGTATTCAAGCCATCATTCCCTGAAGCAGCCACCAGCGTCACATTCTTGTTCAATGCGTACTGGATGGCAGACTGAAGAGACGCCGACGACTGGGGCGTGCTGAAACTCATGCTGATTACATTGGCGCCATTATTCGCAGCGTAATAAATCGCCTGCACAATGTCCGACAGATTGGAGGTACCATCTGCCCGGAAAGCCTTCAAAGGCATGATGTAGGCGCCCGGCGCTACCAAGTGCACAATGCCAGCTACCATGGTTCCATGACCAAACTCAGGGTAGTTGCTGTCGAGGATCGTCGTGGTTGACTGGTCAAGAATCGTGGTGGTGGACTGATCCAGAATCACTGCAGTGGAGGCGTTCAAGGCCAGGACACTGCTTCCATCCAGAATTGTGGTTGTCGACTGTTGCAGCCTGGCCGCGGTTGTCGAATCAAGATCTGACCATTCTGAAAATCCGGCAATATTGCGCGTGAAATCAAAACCAGGGATCAGCGAAGACGACAAAACCGGATGGTTCGGATCAGCGCCGGTATCAATAATGGCAACTACTTCTCCTGCTCCGGTGAGGTTTGTTGCTGTCCGGGCGTCTTTCAAGCGGATGACGGAAGCCGCGGTTTGCGCCGAGTAAATACTGGGAACTGTTGTGCCAAAGAAATTCACGGTGGTGCCCGGCAGCGTATCCAGAATCGTGGTAGTGGACTGGTTCAGTACGGGGCCGGTGAGGCCAGAGAGTTCGGGCAGGTTGGCTTTCTGGTCGGGCTCAAAGCCCGCCACCTTTATGTCGCTCTCAACTTCTGTTTCCACTTCGGAAGTGTTGGAAGAAGCTGCGGTAACCAGGTAGACACAGTTGGGCCCGTTGTAGAGTTCTTTGACGATGGAAAGATTATGCGTGGAAACAACAGAATCAACGTTGGTCGGGGAGACCGTGAGGATATAGGTGTTTTGTGCGGCCAGAGGCAAGCTCATGGCCAGCAGCACACCCGACATGAACAACAGTTGCAGTCTCCTCATGATCGACACCCCAAAAGTAAATTTCGCTTGCAGATCAGGCCTGGTTCGTTTTCCCCAGTACAACTTCCAGTTCCTGGCCAGTCGATTCAAGCGGCACAAGCAGGCGCAGATCAGTTTCCGGCACATATTCCATCTGGAACTCACCAAAAGAGTTGCTGATGGAACGGGAGACCTCGCGTTCGCCAGCCAGTAGAATCACCGGCAGATTTGACATGAGTTTCTCGGGCGTCTTCTGGTTTGCAATTTGCCCAACCAGCACCATACTGGAAGAGCCTTTTTCGTGCTCAAAGCGGAGATCTACTGAGTAATCGCCGGCGTGGAAGAGTACCTGGCGGCTGATCTGGTGCGTGCCTCTTACACCCACCGGCTGAAACTGATTGGCGCTGTCATAGCTCAAAGTGGCCCACAAACGCTGCAGAGCCGAATGCCGCGATGGCCTGCCCAGCGTAAATAGCGCCTTCACCGATTGCTCGGCATATCTTGGAACCTCAAGCGCGCTCTCTCGTTCACAGACGAGCGTAAACTTGGACATAACCTGCTGGAGCTTTTCGCACTTGAAACATCCCGCCTCGAGATGGGCCTTCATCTCGCGGTGCTTGTCTGCGGGTGTCAGATTCCTGACGTAATCAGCCCACTCAGTGATATCGAAATGGCGTGCAGCTTGAGGCATATTAGCTTCTTTTTCGTCTCTTTTTCTTTCTATTGAAGGGGAACGCGGCTTCCGGGTCCACATTCCCCTTTTAGCAGTCGACGGATGAGCCTGCTTCTGACCATAAGGGTTCAAGAACGGGTAAAAAATATACGCGATCCAGAAATTTATGGAGCCTTACAAAACTCGGCCGACCAAGGCAAAAGCCGCCCAATAATACGGGTGTGGCCTCTTTTTTCTTAAATTAATTAGAGCTGCCCGTAAAGCATTGGCTTTGTTGGCGGTTTCCCTATACATGCTATAGAAATCCCGCATGAATTCGGCTGTGCTTTGGTCGTGAACTTCCCATAAACTCACCATCAGCGTCTGGGCTCCCGCATACAGCAGCCCCCGCACCAGCCCGATTAATTCATCTCCTCCGATAACTACATTCATGCCGGTCCCGCAGCCGCTTAAGGTCACCAGTTCTGCGCTGAGCTGCAATTGGTAAAAGTCGAACAAGCTCAGCAGCGAGTTTCCCAGCTTGATGGAAGAAAACATAGGATTGTCCTGCCGGAAATACCCATGTGTGGCGATGTGAATAAATCTGCTCTTGGGACCGTACATTTTCAGTCGCTCTTCTGTTGCTTCTTCTCCAAGAAACAACCTGGCTCCTCCCAGAGCCTCCGCGACGAACCGCCCTTCTTCTTCGATATATGGCGCACGCCCGTCTCCTACGGCCAGCACCAGTGACTCCGCATTGCTCTCCTCAACCGGCTTCTGCTGGCAAAGGGCAAAGATGCTGGCACTGGGTGCATAGGAAATGGTGAAATCGTCGATCAGGTAGCGCTGTCCGTCTGTAAGCGCATGGAACGGGAGATAGTGCAGGAAAGAATGCGGCACAATGACCAGGTGCTCAGCCTGCAGGTGCGACCGCAGGGGCGCAATGAGCAGAGCATATAGTTCCTCAAGATGGGCCAGAGCGGCTTGCAGCAGCGGCTTTTCCAGGGCACGGATATAATCCTCACCCAGCCTGAACTTCGCCAATTGCAATTGCAATAAGCGCAGCTTTTCCCGTACACGCATAACATCCGCGACCGGCATGATCTTGAGCTGGGTGTTTGAGACCAGGCAGGCGTAGAACGTATTCCGCGCGGCATAAAATTCCACCAGCAGTGTATTTGCCGGGATGACTTTTTGAATCTCCCTGGCCGAGACCGCTTTCGCGCTCTGCAGGAGGGCAAAGTCGCGATCAAGAGTTTGCACCTGCGAGAACGCACGCACCATGGCGTCTTCATAGCTTCGTCCCTGCTCTCGCAAGTACCGTATCCTCTCCCGCGAGGTGGGGCTCTGATTCAACTCTTCCAACTCGATCTGGTGATATGTCCAGTTCAGTTTCTCATGCAGTTCGCGAAACTGCGCCATGGCAGGAGAGCGTTCAACGCTTCTTTCTGAGAGTGCCGACGAGCGGAAAGAAATCAGGTCGGCAAGGCTGCGCGATTTTGCCTGCTCGATATAAGCAAAGGTATCGTGCTCAGTGCATACACCTGAATGCACGGCCAAAGACGTCACTACCAGGCCTTCGTAAACCGCCAGCTTGTTCTTGAGGAAGGCAATCTTCAGCTCTTCCCTTCCCAGGTGATTACGCAGGTCTTCCAGTTTCTGATATGCCTTGTCGTACGCTTGTCGGGCCAGTTCAGTATTGCCGCTGCCCTCCTCTGCCTGTCCTAGCATGAAATACGCCTGATAGGCCGCCGGTGATTGAACATGGAGCAGGCGCGATAATGCTGAGCTGCAGTAACGCCGGGCTTCCTCATGGTCGGCACTCCGTATTTCAATGGCCGCGAGCAGCAATTCACAAACGGCGGCCTTGGCCGGCAGCAGTGACGAACCAAAATAATCGAGCGCCGATGCCGCCAGATCTTCCGCCTGATCATCCTGGGCCGCTTCATACAGCACCAGCGCCTTGTACAAATCGATCAGCGCTGGCCAGAGCAGATTGTGCTCCCGGGTAAACAATTCGCGCGCTTCATCAAAGATCAGAAGGGCATCGTCGTAATGTCCCTGCTGGCTGATGGCGATGGCAGAAAACGTTGCCGCTTTGGCCGCCTCATACTTCATGTTGAGATCAGTGAACGCTTTGAAAGCGGCGCGCGCCAGTTCTTCTCCGCCTTCTGTAAGGTTCAACTCCAGATAAATTTCTGATTCATCCAGATCGCACAATGCGCGGTGATAGCGGTCGCCCAGTTCCTCACAGAGCACGCGCGTCTGGTCGTAGAGCTCAATCGCGCGCAGGTATTCTCCGCGCAGGTAATGGAGGTACGCCACGTTATAGTCGGCTTCCGCCACCAGAAGAGAAAAGCCGTGTTCCTGGCAGTGCTGGCGCGCAAGCTGATAAGTCTCCTGCGCGCGGGCAAACTCATTCAGGCTGATATAGCACACGGCCAGATTTCGCAATACTGCGGCGATGTCCAATGGCTCACCGCAGGCCAGGAACTCGCGGTACGCCCGCTCATAAAGCTCTGCCGCCTCATGAAACCGGTCCTGGCGGTAGTAAATGTTCGCCATGTTGCTGTCCAGCCGCGCCAGACGAAGGCGGTCATGATGGGCCGCGAAGATGGTCCGTCCGCGTTCCACCAGCTGAAAAGCACGTTCGTACTGCCCGTCATAAATCAGGCATTGCAGCATTCCGTTGATGGTGCGGCCCACATCAAGGTCACGTCCCAACTCTTCAAAAATCGCCAGCGCGCGCTCATGCTGCTGAATCGCCTGCCGATGCTTCCCCGTGATGTACAGCACATGGCCCATGGCCCGGGCACTGAGCGCTGTCGCGGCCGGATCATTGAGGTCTTCTGCGATCCATGAACTGGCCAACGCCAGACGTTCAGCCTTAGGCACATCGATGCGCACAAAGGTGACCACCGCGTCATACAGCGACTGTATGGATTCACTGCTGCGAAGCTCCGGCCGGGCGGCAAGAAAAGATCGGCGTTCTGGCTCGCCCGTGAGGGCCGCCAAATTATCGATCCATGTTTGCGCTGGGGAGCCGCTCGCCTGTTCTGCCATTAGAATCCCAGTTCTGCGAGGATTTTCTGCAGCCTGCTGAGGCAACGGCCACGAATGAACCCGATGGATCCTGTTGCCAACCCCAACTTCTGCGCTACTTCTGCGTACGGCAGCGGCGGTTGCTGAAAAAACAACATTTTCACCAGGTCGGCGCAGCGTGGCGAAAGACGCTGGATGGCGTCCCGCACCGCCTGCTCCTCCTGCACTTCCTGCATTACCTGAGGAGCCGCGGGAGCAAGCTCTTCAGCCATCTCCTGCTCCATGGCATCCAGTTCCACGTCCTGACGCTGGTGCCTCTTGTGATGGAAACATTTGTGCGTGGCCACGGTGATGAGCCATGAGCGTATGGATTCAATCTTCCTCAGCTTGCCTAAGTTGGTAAACAGGTCCACGCAGACATTCTGAAAAACATCGGCTGCGTCATCAGGACTGAGGCCGTATTTGACTGGGACGGAATAAATCAGCCGCTTGTATTTATCGATCAGCCGGTTCCATGCCTTCTCATCTCCGTTCAGGCAGTCCTGCACCAGCTTTTCATCTTCAGCAGCTGTGTCCCGGGGTGT
This sequence comes from Candidatus Angelobacter sp., assembly GCA_035763445.1. Classification (GTDB taxonomy): domain Bacteria; phylum Acidobacteriota; class Terriglobia; order Terriglobales; family Acidobacteriaceae; genus Angelobacter. The sequence continues at coordinate 9,589 of DASUBD010000433.1, read as the reverse complement.
TGCTACAGCAATGGTTTTGGCGTTGTCTTCCATTCAATGTTTTCCGGCGGGGGTGAGCCAAAAAAGTTCTTCTGCGTTCCAGAAAGTATACTGTTCGATTACTGCGGGCTGAAAATTACCGAGGTTCTCCTGCGCGCCGACCAGCACGCTGGGCGTGGCCAGGTAAATCATGGGCAGTTGCTCTGCCTCAATCTCCTGAAAACGATCGTAGAGCTTCTTGCGCTCGGCATAGTTCAACGTGACTACCTGCTTCTGAAGCAGGTGGTCCAGCTCTGCTTCCCACGGAGTCGCCGGCGTCGTCTCCCCCAAATGCCACAAGTGAGTTTGGCCGTTGGACATCCACACGTTGTTATCCGGTGTGGGATCTACGTCTCCGCTCGCCAGCCCCATGATCACAGAATCGTACTCATGTGAGTTGAGCACCCGGTCTACAAAAGCGCGCGCCTCCATGGAGACAATGTGGGTAGTGATCCCGATCGACTTCAAATCCTCGAGAATAAGGGGCGCCATCTGCATGCGCTGCTGGTTGCTGGAGCTGACCAGGATCGTGAACTCCACGGGCTGACCTGATGAATCCATCAGATCACCTTTGGAGTTCCAGGAGAACCCGGCCGATTTAAGAAGCTGTCTTGCCTTATCCGGTGCATGAACCGGCGCCGGTATGGCGTGGTTGAACCACAGCTTGTTACCCGGACTCACATGTGTTGCCAGCGCCGTCGCACGGCCGTGATACACCAACCGTACAATAGCGGCCCGGTCAATGGCTGCCGAAACCGCCTGGCGAAAGCGGACATCGCGAAACCACTTCTGCCGTCGTGCCACCTCGGGATACTTACCCGTGTCATCATTCAGGTTAAACATCAGGAAGTTGTATTCCAGCCCCGGTCCTGCATCGTAAAGTTTGAAATGTCGTGATTGTTGTTCCGGCTCCAGCGCTGCAAAGTTGTCTCCGCTCAGTCCGCTGATAATCTGGGTGTCACCCGCCTGGAACCGAACTACTTGTGCATCCTGGTTAGGCACAATCAGAAAAGTCATTTGATCCAGGTAGGGCAGCTTCTGTCCCTTGCTGTCCACCTTCCAGTAGTACGGATTTCTTTCCAGCACCACACGCTCGCCGGGAACAAACTGTTTTAGCCGGAACGGTCCCAGTCCTGCGATCTTTTCGGGTGAAGTATTCAGGCTCCACGCCTGTGCAATGTTTCCCTGAAGATAATCCTTCTCCAGCAAATGCCGAGGCAGGATTGGGACCGTGTCAAAGAACCGTTCCAGAGGAGCGTAAGGCGAGGGAAATATGAAACGGACAGTGAACCTATCCAGTTTTTCCACCTTGATCGGCTTGTTCCCGATCATGAGCAGATCACGATGAGGAGAATGAACTTTCTCATCGAGGTAGACTTTGAAGGAGAAAATCACATCGTCTGCATCAAAAGGCACGCCATCAGAGAATTTCAAGCCGCGACGGAGCTTGACGGTAAACACGGTACCATCCCTGGAAACTATCCATGAACGGGCCAACGCCGGTTCCGTCTTCTGGCTGGCGCGATTGATGTGGATCAGGTCAGCCAAGATGCGGCTTATGATGCCGACAGAAACCTGGTCAACCGCGCTAACTGGGTTGAATGTCCTTGGCTCGGACCGGATGCTCACCACTAGTTTGCCTCCCGGATTCCCCGTGGCGGCAGCCGACTGCAGGAAGTCTGGTCTCGTCTCCGATTGAGCCCATGCGGCGCCGATAAAAATGAGCAGCAACAGGCACACCGAGAGGACGCGACAAGACCGCAATTGCAAGCTGAATTCTATTGGATTCAAGCAGTTAATTGTAGCTTCTCCTGCAGAGCATCGGCTAACACGTGATAAGCCAGTATCACTGGTAAGAGCACCAGTCCAGGCGCAAGCATCCAGCTGTAAGAAATCAGAATGTGATATTGCTGCGCGTAAGCCAGCATATTCCCCCAGCTTGGAAACGGCTCACTGATGCCAAGCCCGAGGAAGGAGAGCAGCACTTCCGCCAGAATGAACTGTGGAACCAGTACGACCATCTGCGTGATCATTACCGGAAACGTCATCGGCATGAGGTGCCGCCGCAAAAGATAGCTCCTGGAAGCGCCAAATCCCCGCGCGGCCAGAACAAAGTTGCGCTCGCGCCCGCTGAGCACCACCCCTCGAACCAGCCTGGCCGGCCGCGCCCAGCTCAGAAATCCGATAATGCAGACCACCAATAGGAATGCCACCACCGGCCCGGTGCGCAGCGGCAGCAAAGAACGTACTGCCAGCAGTAAATAGAAAGAGGGTACGGCCACCGCTATCTCGGCCAGCCGCATCAACGCATCATCAGTGAAGCCTCCATATAAACCAGAGATAGAGCCCACCACCAGTGCGCCCGAAAGAGCTAGCAGCGCGGCCAGCAATCCAGCGAATAATGAAACCTGGCCGCCATACAGCAGCCGCGAAAACTGGTCGCGACCAAATCCATCAGACCCAAGTACGTTGACCTGTGCAGGAGCATCGACGCCGAACAAGTGCAGAGTTGGATGGAACATACCAAGAAGGCTGTATTCATCGCCCTGAACAAAGAAGCGCAAAGGCAGAGGCTGGCTGCAGTCTTCCACGTAGTTGCCGAAACCCTGGTCAGAGTCCTTCAGGCCATAAACAAACGGCCGAAGATGCATTTTGCCGCTGCAGTCCGCCAGATGAACCCGCGTGGGAGGAGCAAACGGATGCAGACGGTCCTGGCTGCGATAGTTATACGGAGCAATGAAGCCCGCGAAAATCACCACAACGTGCAGGACCACCAGAAATCCTGCTGCCCATTGCAGCTTTGAGGAGGCCCTCATGATTGCACCCTGATCCGCGGATCAAAGACATACAGAAGAACGTCCGCAAAAAAGTTCCCTGCCACCAGAAACAGCGTGCTGAACACTACTGATCCAAGCACCACAAAGACATCGCGCGCCATCACCGCTTCCAGCAGCATGGGACCAAGTCCCGGCCAGCTGAGAATCACCTCCACCACGAGAGATGTGCTCAGCAGAAATGCAATAGAGAGCCCAAAGAGTGAGATCAGCGGGTTCGCCGCGGCCGGCAGGGCGTGCCGGAAGAGCAACGTAAATGGCCGCAGTCCATGCCCTTCCGCCGCCCGGAAGTAGGTGGAATCCATCACCTCTGCAACGCTGGATCGAACATGCAGCATGATGGGAGCCAGCGCCCCAATCACCAGGACTGCCACTGGCAGCCAGAGATGCCAAATCAGGTCTTTCATTCGCACCGTAGCAGCGGCATCACTCAGATCCGGGGAGCTCATGCCTCCAGCGGGAAATCTTTGCGTTTTTAGCGCGATGAGCAATGCAATCAGGCAGAGAAGGACATCAGGAAGGGCCAGCAAGAACCCATTTCCGGCAGCAAAGATGCGATCCAGCCATCCTCCCCGGCGCGATGCCGCCAGCACCCCGAGCGGCACTCCGATAAACCATGAAATCAGCAGCGCGGGCAGCGTTAATAACAGCGTGTTGCGAACACGAGGCAGCAGAAGCTGTAACGCAGGCTCGTTGTAAGAAACCGAATAGCCCAGTTCGCCATGACTCAGGGAAGCAATCCAACGGAAATATCTGACAGCGAAAGTTTGATCAAGCCCGTATTTTGCCCGCAACGCCTGCATTGCTTCCGGAGACATGTGCCCCGCCAGGCGCTGTTCACTTAGATAATCTCCCGGCGCAGCCTGCATCAGTGCGAAAAGCAGCACCGAAACCGCAGCCAGGAGCAGAAGGGCCTGCAGCAACCTGCGAATCAAGTACCGGGTCACAGGACAGCCTCCAGTCCAGGAGCGTGCAGGCGCGAACCAGCATCCATCAATGCGCGAGTGGCCGGCTGTGTGCTGGATGGCAATTCAGCGGGAGTAACCCGCTCCACCACTCTTCCCTCATCCATAACAATCACTTCATTCGCAAAGAGCCCTATGAAATTGAGATCGTGGCAGATATGCAAATAACTCAGACCATGGCTCTTCTGCAGATCAAGCAACAGCTTGAGCATTTTCGCCTGCAGAAGCAGATCGAGACCGGAAAGCGATTCATCGAGAATCAGGAGCGCGGGATTCGTCGCCAGCGCACGGGCCAGAGCCAATCGCTGCTTTTGTCCTCCGCTGAACTCGCCCGCGTGACGCCTGGCCGACTCCGGATCGAGGCCAACTTCCCGCATCAAACTCAAGACCCGCTCGCGACGCTCGCGTGCGGTGCCCTGCCCGGCAATTTCCATTGGTTCAGAAATTAATTCTTCTGCAGTGAAGCTTGGATTTAAGGCTGTTCCGGCATCCTGAAAGATGAGTTGCACATGCGGTTGCGGCCCTCTCACCGGTGCGCCATGAACAAGGACTCCTCCTTCATCCGCTTTTTCAAAACCAGCAATGCAGCGAGCCAGAGTTGACTTCCCCGAGCCTGAGCGTCCGATGATAGCGATAGTGGAACCTTCAGGGATCTCAAAACTGATTCCTCGCAGCGCCTGTACAGCAAACTTCTTTCCCGAGAAAAGATGTCGCTGCAAGAATTTCTTGCTCAACTGCTGCACTCGCAAAAGGGGCGCGGAACCTGGTTCTGCCCTTTGCAATGGCTTTGAAACCTGGTTTTGGAAGCTCTTTTCAGGAAAGATGAGCCCGCGGACATATTCATCTGTACTGCGGGCCAGCTCTTCAAATTTCCCTACAGCCACAACGCCGCCATCGCGCATTACCACGAGTTCGTCTGCCAGACCGGAAATCGCCCATGCATTCTGAGTAATAAAGATTACGGCCAGACCCAGCTCGTCTTTGAGCTTATGCAAAACTTCAAGGATTTCGACCTGTGTAATGGTATCGAGAGCACTTAAAGGTTCGTCAGCGATCAGAAGGTCCGGCCGGCAGATAAGTGCCTGGGCAATAGCCGCGCGTTGTCTTTGCCCGCCGCTGAGCTGATGGGGATACGCCTGCAGCAGCCTGTCAGGCTCGGGAAAACCTACTTCGCGTAGCATCGCCGTAGTCTGCTGCATCGCTTCCTGTTTAGACACGGAACGATGGGCCCTCAGAACATCAGAAATCTGCTGTCCAATCGTCAGCACAGGATTCAGCGCCAGCGCAGGCTCTTGTGAAATCAAGGCAATACCCGCTCCCCGGATAGCGCGCATTTGCTGGCGCGTAAGACTCAGCAGATCCTTGTCTTGGTGAAAGCCAATGCTTCCGGAGCTCACTTCTGCGTTAGCAGGCAAAAGCTGAAGGATTGCCCTGCTCAGGGTGCTTTTTCCTGATCCCGATTCGCCCAGAACGCCTAACACTTTCCCGGCAGGCAGTTCCATGCTGACATTGCGCAACGCGGAAATCCGCTGGCCACGCCAACTGAGGTAATCAATGCTCAATCCAAGCATGCTGAGCACCGCCTCGCGGGCACGCGACAAGGCAATGGGGCGCGAATCGGAGGCGCCGGAAGTCAAGATTGGTTCGTCAGGTTGCAAAGGTAAAATCTGTTAGGCTTTGTTCCGCTGTGTGTATGCCGTCAAACTCCAGGACAATTTGAATCGGAATTTCAGGATTTTTGCCCCTGTGCTGTCTGGGGTGCAAATTTCACACGGTCGGTCAGATACAAAGACTTTAAGAATTTACTTACCAGATTACTTCAGAGTTCAGGCAAGCAGCGCGGATAAGTTTGGAAATTTTGTCAAAAACAGTGATATTGAACAAGTTACGTTCGATTTTCCATTATGCGCAGTGATTACTCGCGCCCGCAGCTGAACCAGAGGACAGACACCCAAAAGGAAGAACCGTACCATCCCCTGCAGGAACCCTTATAGTTACTAACAGACCAGCTGTCTATCAGGAAAATGGCCGCTTTCCTTAAGTACCCAATCGTAATCGGCGTCTCGGGTTTCCACTCTAATCCAAATACTTAGTTCGCTTAATAAAGTGCCTCCACCCGACGAATGGGCAAGAGGGAGGCACTGTGCGAACTTGTCGAAACCTTTTCTCTACTTTAGCTGTGATCGCGCTGCTGTTTGTGATTTCAGGTTGCGGCACCACAACGGGATCCAATACTGCTGGATCACCCGTGGCAGGAGCTTCTCCCACCCCGGTCCCCTCGCCTTCACCATCACCAACGCCCTCGGGCAGTCCTTCCAATGCGACAGTCCTTAATAACGTCGAGGACTCACCGGATTGGCTCACTTGCGGCGCTTGTGGAAACACCGGGGGAACAGGCGCAACTGCGAACTATTCCTTCACTCCAGGCATGGGATCCCCAAGTGAAGATGGCGGGTCCACGCAGTTCGCCATTGCCGCAACCGTTCCTTACAGCAATGGGTACTTTTATCGCCAGCAAACCGCGATAACCCACCAGATCAATGCTCTGACTTACTCGTTTGATCTCTATATTCCCGCAGGAATGGAAGCTGCTCCGCAGGCGATTGAGTTTGAATGCCAGCAGGTCCTGGATGGGTGGGTTTACAACTTCAGCTGGCAGGCGCTTTACCCCGGCAGCCAGTGGCGCATCTTTGATTACGGCCTGAAGCGATGGGACTCAACTCCTCTCAGCTTCACTCATTTCACGCCCGGAACCTGGCACCACATTGTGGCGGAATATCACAATGACACGACGGCCCATACGGTGATTCATGACGCGCTTACAGTGGATGGTGAGCGGTTCCCTGTCAATATTACGCATAACGCGTTCTTTTCTGGCGGCCGTAACCAGTTCACCAATGCCGTCCAACTGGACAGCAACAGCACGCCCACTCCCTACAATATTTATGTGGATCAAATGACCATTACTTACCAGTGAGCCTCATTCGTAGTGCAACGCAATGATGGGATCCACTCGGGCTGCTCTTCGTGCGGGAATATAACTGGCCAGCAACCCGACCGCGACCAGCAATAAAGCGGTACCCAGAAACGCAAGCGGCTCGCTGGTCTTTACACCGTAGAGCAGATTGACAACGAATCGCGCCAGTATGAATGCTCCTGCCAGACCGGCGGCCACTCCAATCATCAATACTCCTGCGCTCTGTCGCAAAACCATTAAAGTCACATCGCTGGGCTGAGCTCCCAGAGCCATCCGAATGCCAAATTCCCGGATTCTCTGTCCCACCGAATAGCCTGCCACCCCGTAAATTCCCACCGCACAAAGCAGCATGGCGATGATGGCAAACAACGTCAATAGACCGGCTTCAAACCGGGCCGCCCACAGAGCTTGTGAAATGACTTCGCCAATGGGCCACACGTTCCTGATCGGCAGGTTGCGGTCCAGCGCCTGCACCTGTGCGCGGGCTGTATTCAAGAGTCCATTGGGATTGCTATTTGTGCGGAAAAAGATTGTTACCGCCGGATCGGGGTTTTGGATCAGCGGCACGTACATGTAAGGCTGCGGATCTTCTCCCAGGGTGTTGTATTTGGAGTCGCGGGCAATGCCAATTACCTGCGTCCACTCGGTGTCACGAAAGAACTTGAAACGTTTGCCAATCGCCTCCTGGTTCGGCCAGATTTGTTTTGCGGCCGTCTCATTGATGATGGCTACTCTCGGGCTGTCTTCACGCACAGAGCTGTCAAAGCCACGGCCTTGCAGCAGTGGGATTCCCATGGTTTGCAAATAATCGGGTGAGACGGCCCCAAACTGCGTGACTTTGCCATTTTGGCCGTTTGTGGTGTCCTCGCCTTCGCGAAACAGGGTGCGGCCAAATCCGCCATTGAATAAGGGTACAACGTCCGCGACTGTAGCTTGTTTCACGCCCGGCAGGGTCTGAATCGCTTCCAAAGCACGTCGCTGAAACTCCTTTGCTCTTGCGGCGTCATAATTCAGCGATCCCAGATCAAAACTCAGCATCGCCAGATTTTGCGTGTTGAAGCCCGGGTCCAGTTCCTGCGCGTTACGCAAACTGATCAGGAACAGCCCTGCTCCGATCAGTGCAACAAGGCAGACCGCCACCTGCAACGTGACCAGCACATCACGCAAGCGAAAACGGCGACTGGAATGGAGTTCACCCCCGGCGCGCTCTTTCAGCTCAGCGTTCAAATCCGGCCGGGATGATTGCAGCGCAGGCACCAGACCAAAGAGGATTCCTGTGCCAAGCGCAACAACCATGGTGAAGATCAGAACGTGGCTATCAAGCGTCAAATCAAGATCTGTCGGTCCAACACCCGGTGGACGGAATTTCCAGAGTATGTCACGTCCAACCAGCGCAAGGGTAAGCCCAAGCGCACCTCCGGAGACAGCCAGCGTCATGGCTTCTGTGAGAAGCTGCGTCACAATCCGGCCGCGAGATGCGCCCACCGCGGCCCGAATGGATATTTCGCGCTTTCTGCCCGCAGCCCGCGCGAGTAACAGGTTGGCAACGTTAAAACACGCCACAAGCAGCACGATTCCCACAATCGCCATCATGACCGTACTGGCCCTTTGGAAAAGCCCGCGCTGGTTGGGATTGAGCACCGATTCCAGTAGCGGCAATGTGATGAAGGTCCTGCCTTTATTTGCCGTGGGAAAATCGCGTTCAAGATCGCTTGCAACGGTCTTCAACTCTGCTTCGGCTTGCTCCGGCCGGGCACCATTTTTCAGCCGGCCAATTACACGAAAGCCCAGAAATCTTCTTTCATTAAAAAACGTCTTCGTCAGCCCTGAAAGGATCTGATCATGCATTGAGAGCGGGATCCACATGTCCGGCCCTCCGATGGCAGAAGCACCTTGAAAACCCCGTGGCGCAACGCCAATGACGGTAAATCCCTGGCCGTTCAGCATTACGTTCCGACCTATGACACTGCGATCGGCGCCAAATTGCCGTTCCCAAAGGCCATGGCTCAAGACCATCACCGGCCCGGCTCCCGCTTCGGCATCTTCCTCCGGGCGGAACGTGCGCCCCAGTGCCGCGCCTACACCTAACACGTCAAAGTAGTTGCCGGAGACCATTTCAGCAAAGTATTGCTCCGGAACTCCATTGGTAGTCATGCTGACCGGAGTAAAGGCAAAGGAGTCTATTGTCACTCCGGAAAAAGATTGCACACGCTGCTGAATGTCCTGCCCGTTGGGAAAAGAGTTGGGAAAGAGCCTTCCCGGTCCGAGCAGCTCTTTCCGCTGATCCTTGGTGAAAATTTCGAGCAGCTGCTGAGGATCACGCACTGGAATAGCATGAAAAAAGACCGCGTTCACAAGTGTGAAGATGGCTGTATTTGCGCCTATTCCCAAAGCCAGGGTGATAATGGCAACAATAGCGAACCCAGGGGACTTGCGTATGCCACGCAGGGTGAAACGCATGTCCTGAAACAAATTGTGCACGCAACCTCCAACGCTGAAGTCTCAGACGGGAGACTGCAACTTAGGTTAGCGTTACTCAGGCCTAAGACAATATTGTTTGGCTAAACTGTGGATTTTTGCGCCATAATGCGGCAGAGGTCGACGGAAATGCGAGTTGTACGCTGTGGTCTTGTCCTGCTTACCTTCCTTGTACTTCTGGGAATCGCCGCTCCGGCGCAAACCAGCTCAGACGAGGTAATCTTCACCATTTCGGTTTTGGGACCCGTGTCTGCCAAAGACGTTCAGGTCCGGTATTTTGTCACCGATGAGTCTGGCTCTCGCTGGTCATCTACCCT
>DASUBD010000432.1:0-7913 GCA_035763445.1 Candidatus Angelobacter sp. | reverse complement strand
ACTGATCTCGAGAGCACCGGGCGCGGGACAGGAAAGCGACCGCGTGTTCACCATTCCCGAACACCCAGGACAGCGGCCAGTCCTGGAACTGGATGCGCTCGTGCGCAAGGCCGATCCAGGATATTTCAGCGCTTTGAGGATTCCGCTGCTGAGTGGCCACGTCTTTAGCGAGCAGGACAAGCTGGGCCGAACCCGTCATGTGATCATCAGCAGGACATTCGCGGAGAGGTTCTTCCCTGGCGAAGATGCTGTCGGGAAACACGTCCGGATCGCGTTCCTTGGTACCAAGGAGGAGGTTTATGAAATTATCGGGGTCGTCGGGGATACGGTGTACGTTATCGGCCAGCCGATAAGGCCGATGATCTATCGCTCGATCCTGAACGGTGATCCCCAGCTGGACACCGTGGCTACGATGGTGGTGCGGGCAGGAGTCGAGCCTCTGAGCCTGGCATTGCCGATCCAAAAGCAGATTTCAGCTCTTGATTCGGAGATGCCGACTTACAAAGTCCGGACTATGGAACAGATTGTGGGTGAGGCGACGGCAAGTAAGAACTTCAGCGCGTCGCTTGTGCTGGCATTTGCTCTCCTCTCGTTGATGCTGGCAGCGGTGGGCCTGTATGGAGTGCTCTCCTATCTAGTCACCCAGCGCTCGTCTGAAATTGGAATTCGCATGGCGTTGGGCGCGCAGCGAACTGAAGTGTTGCGATTGGTCCTTGCAGATGGAATGCGTCCCGTGGCCCTGGGACTTATGCTGGGACTGGCTGGTGGCGCGACCGCCGGAATGTTGATCAGATCAATCTTGTATGGAACTCGCCCACTGGATCCCGGCGTTTTTGTTGCCATGTCCGCCAGTCTTTTGCTTACCGCAGTGATCGCCAGCGCTATACCGGCACTGCGAGCATGCAGGATCGAGCCGGTCCAGGCCTTCAGGCTGGAGTAGCGATCAAACTGGTCGAGAAAAAAAGGTGCAGGGCCAGTCAAACGGAGCGCGGCGCGTTTTGCAATCGTCCAATGACCGCGTGAAAGCTCTCGTCACAGAAGTAAGTAAGTCCATCACATGCTGTTGTCGTATGTTTTTCGCATGAGTTCCGCATTTTTACGGGGCCTGCAAGGCGGTTTTCTTCGGCGAAATCACCTAGCACAGTCACACGTCCTTAGTAACATTTGAGGTGAAATCGCGTATCGTGTGCATCAATACCACTACACCTTGTGGTGCCTTGACCTTTTCAGCTCAGGATTTTGAGTAACTGCCCGATACAAAAAAGGTGCTAGTCCTATAGATACCCCGAAAACACCGGTAAAAACCGGAAGTTCCCTATTGACCTCCTGAGTTAACCCAGATATAACTCGCATCGACCTGAAATTTTTCCCCCGAGAACAAAAGGATTTCCCTACAGGCCTTGGTGAGGCCAGCAACCCACCTTGGAAAGGCTACGTTTATGGCGGCAGATTCGCGTGAAGTGATGAATATTCGACAGGCTTCGCAGTATCTGGGAGTCAGTCCTGACACGCTGTACAAATACGTGACCGAGGAAAAGATCCCTGCGTTCAAACTCGGGAACCGCTGGAAATTCAAGAAGACAATTCTCGACCAGTGGATGGAACAGAAGAGCACGATGAACATGAGCGGGGCCAAGAAGAAGCCGCGCGCGGCCAAAGCAGCGGGCGCACGGTAATTTCTCCAGGACCCGTGAAGACTTAAGGAAAACATAAAGGCGGGCAGCATGTTTGGTTCAGGAAAATCGATTGTCGGATTGGACATAGGCTCCAGCTCCATCAAGGCGATTGAGCTGAAACGCTCGAAAGGCGAGATCATGGTTTCGCACCTGGGCGTGGAGCCGCTGGCCAGTGACATTGTGGTGGACTCGATGATCGTCGACTCCGGCAGCGTCTCCAGCGCGATCAGCAAAATTTTCAGCCAGCACAATATAAAGACCAAGAGCGTGGCCACATCTGTGAGCGGGCACTCCGTGATCGTAAAGCCGATCAAGGTCCAGCCCATGAGCGAGGCGGAACTGGCGGAAGGAATCACCACAGAAGCGTCCCAGCACATTCCCTTTGACATAGCTGATGTTAACCTGGACTTTGAAATCCTGAATCCCGGCGATATGGGCCCGCAGATGGACGTGTTGCTGGTGGCGGTGAAGAAAGACAAAATTCTGAACTATACCAACGTCCTCTCCCTTGCGGGAAAGGCCCCGGCTGTAGTGGACATTGACGCTTTCGCGCTGCAGAACTGCTACGAGTACAACTACAACCCGACGCACGATTCCACGGTGGCACTGCTGAACCTGGGCGCCAGCGTGATGAACATCAACATCGTTAAAGGCACCACGCCGCTGTTTACCCGCGATGTGAGCGTCGGTGGAAACCAGTACACAGACTCCCTGCAGAAGGAACTCGACCTGAGTTTTGATGATGCGGAATCCCTCAAGCTTGGCCGTCGCGTGGGCACCGTCAGCGAAGACGCCAAGCAGCCCATCCTGCAGCAGGTGACAGAAATCATCGTGCTGGAAATTCAGAAGACGTTTGACTTCTTCCGCGCCACCGCTTCCGGTGGGCACATTGAGCGGATTTACATTGCCGGCGGTTCCTCCCGCGTCCCCGGACTGGTGGAGGCGTTGCGGCAGGAGTTCTCCATGCCGGTGGAAATTCTGAATCCATTTCAGCGGATCATGCCGCCCATGGATTCCCTTGAGAACGAAATCCTGGAACAGAACCCGGGACAGCTTGCAGTGGCCGTGGGTTTGGCCCTCAGGAGCTTTGAAGACCTATGATTCGCATTAACCTGCTTGGAGTTCCACGAAAAACGCGCGGCAAGCGTTCTGCAGCAGTTTCCGTGCCGGGAGAAGGCTCAAGCACCATGGTTTTGGCGCTGGTGGTGGTGCTGGGTCTGGGTGTAGCCGTCGCGGCTTCCTACATGTGGGTCACGCGCGAGCATGACCGGTTGGACAAGAGCCTGCAGAAGGCCACCGCCGAAAACATGAGGCTGGCGGACGTGAAAGCCAAATATGAAGCCAGCAAGCGCAAGGCGGACATGTTTGAACGCAGGGTGAAGGTCATTGATGAGCTCAAAGAGGCTCAGAAGGGCCCGGTCAACCTGTTGAATCTTGTGGCGGACACGGTCAACAAGACGGACGCCGTGTGGCTTGATTCGATGACGTCGGATGGCAAGAGCCTGAATTTCGTGGGAATGGCGCTGAGCGCGGACGCAGTGGCCGACTTAATGACCAACCTGCGAAAGACAGGTGCATTCAAGACGGTGGAAATTAAAGAGACTTCGCAGGATGCGACGATCAAGGAGTTGCAGGCTTTCAAGTTTGAACTCACCTGCGAAATCGGCTATTCAAACAAAGTAAAAGAGTCATAACGGACAAGCTTGTAGGGACGGTTTCACATGGCGAAATTCGATGAAATGTCGTTCGGGGCCCGGCTGGGAGTCATGCTGTTGGTGGCCCTGGTTGTAGGTGTGGCCTACTACTACGTGTATCTGAATCCTCAGATCCAGGCCAATGACAAAATCAGGGCCAAGATCGAGGAGAAGACGCGTGAAAACGAACAGCTGCGGCAGTTTGAGCCGAAGCTGGCGGACCTGAACAGGCAGATGGCCATCCTGCAACAGCAGATGGAAATACAGAAGAAAATTGTTCCGGATGACAAGGATGCTGACCAGTTCATCCGCCTGTTGCACGATACCGCCTCCACTGCCGGAATTGAGATTCGCCGCTATGCTGCGAATCCGGTTGCCAATCATGAGTTCTATAGTGATGTGCCATTCACGATCGACATTGACGGGCCATACTACTCAGTCCTGAATTTCTTCCAGCGTGTCTCTGAGCTGGAGCGGATCGTGAATATTGACAATCTGCAGATGACGAATACAAAAACCACTGGTCCGGCCAAGGTAAAGGGCAGCTATAAATACGCGCCCGGTGAGACCGTTGTCGCCAGCTGCACCGCTACGACATTCTTCAGCCACGAGCAGGAACCCCAGGCTGCGGCCCAGCCGGGACGCCCAGGAGCGCCTGCAGGTGCGGCGGCAAAGGGCAAGAAGTAAAGGTGGGCTGAAGGTAAAGGGAAATGAAGATGAAGCTGATTCAAATTCTAGCGCTTGCAAGCGTCATGGCTGCCGCGGCTGTTGCCCAGAATACGGCGCAACCCGCCAGCGGCAAAACGCAACCCGGTGCTTCGCCAACCCCGGCTGCGCAGCATAAGGCTGGAGCGCCAGCAACTCCCGCACACACCAAACCGGGCGCTGCGGTGAAAAAGACAAGCGCCAAGGCCACCCCGGCGAAAGCTCCGGCCCATGAGGCGAGCACGAAGAATACAAAGTCAGGAACTCCAGCGCCCGCAACGGGCGCCGCATCGACCAAGAGCGCCAAAACCACAGTGAAGAGCGGTGTATTGCCCGAAAAGACGAAGAAAGGCGCTGCTCCCATGACAGCCCCTGCTAAAGGAACCACCAAGAGCGCTGTTGTGGCCAAACCGGCTCCGCCCGCTCCCAAAACCACGGTGAAGACGACGAAGGCGCCGGTGAAAAAAGCACCTGTGGCAGCAGCAAAACCGGCGCTGAAGCCGGTGAAAAAGACCACCGCCCACGTAGCGGAAACCAAGCCTACTCTTAGGCCGGCGGGGCCATCAACAACGGCGGAGAAAAAGCCGGCGCCGCGACTGATTGGTTCGGCTGGGCGCCGCGATCCTTTCGTAAGTCCCATTCGCAGCGCCGGTTCGGTTACACCGACCCAGAACTGCACCAGCGGGAAACGTTGTCTTGCCATCCCTGAACTTGTTCTGCAGGGAACTGTGCGCGATATCAGCGGCAAGATGATGGCAGTGGTATCGACCAGCAACAAACGTACCTACACGTTGCGTGAGAATGACCAGGTATTCAACGGCAGCGTGGAAAAAATCACCAGTGACTCAATCATCTTTCGTGAATACGTGAAGGACGCCCTCGGACGTGAAAGCGCGAAGGAAGTGGTCAAGAAAATGGGCCCGACTACGTAACAGGGCCCCGCAAAACAGGTTCAGTGGTTTGCAAGCAAAGCAGTATGGTTCTTGGGTAGGGAAAGTATAGCCGTCATAAAAGAGTTTTAATTGGTAAGCGGCAGGCGCAGACAACAAATGCAATGCCGCGCACGTGCGGCGTAAATCCGCCGCGTGGGGAGACAAAACAGATGAGGCTTAAACAACTGCTAGGAATCACTCTGTTGGCCATGGTTGCCATGGCAACAGCTTCCGCTTCGCAATTGTCGGGGGTGCTGGTGAAAAACCATGACAACACCGGCACGGTCACCATTCTCGCGAACGGAACTTTTACTCATACCGAGTATCGTCCCACCGACAACTTGATGCTGGTTGACCTGGCAGGCGTTTCGCTCGCGCATCCGGACACCAAGGTTCACGCGGTGTTCGCGCCGGGCGTGCGTTCCTATCGCATCGTCAGCTATCGCTCGCCTGAAGGCAGCGAAGTTGCGCGCGTGGAACTCTCGCTCGTTTCCGGCGCCAACGTGAAGGTGAGTGATGTGGAAGGCGGGCTCAAGCTCGACTTTACAGGCGCTCCTGCGGTTCCGCCGTCCAAAGAGGACATCGAGGCTGCAGCGGCCGCGCCCCGGCCGGTAGCGCCCGCACATCTTACTCATGTGCGTGGCGTTTCCGTAGACAACGCCAATGGCGCATTCAGCATTGAAATTCGCGGCAGCGGCCCCATGACGGCCCACACCATGAAACTGAGCGGGCCGGACCGCTTCGTCATCGACATTCCTGATTCACTGCTGGATGGCCGTCCGCGCGATATCGCTGTGAACAGCAACGGCATCAAGGCTGTCCGCGCCGCCCGGTTCCAGGCTGCGCCTCCTGCCACCCGCATCGTGCTCGATATGGCGAAGATGCAGGATTTTGAGATTTCGCCTGACGGCAACAAACTGCTGGTCAAACTGCGCGATGATCGCAACACCGTTCCGGCTGCCGCTCCTGTTCTGAACGCGAGCACAACTGCTGCTCCGCAAACACCGGCTGCAGCTCAACCGTCCGCGACAGTGCACCCCGTCCAGACGGCCTCGACAAACAAACCAGCCTCAGCCGCAAGCGATTTTGTCGTAGTGAATCCTGTTTACGCCGCCAAGAACGAAGTCAGCCAGGAAGCACACCAGGACGCGAAATTGGTTGAGCCCACGCCGTCGCGTGCCGATCGTGCCGCTGAGCATTTTGCCCAGGATATTCCAGTCGTCGCTACGACCAATCAGGCTCCTTTCCCGGCCAGCGCCAGCTTGAACGCACAGCCGGCGGCGATTAAGGCCGCACTGCTCCAGCAGCAGGCTGCTCCGGCACCAGGCGCAGCAGTGGAACCTACCTTGAATAACTGCCCACCAAGCCGCTATACCGGCGAACCGATTGGCATGAACTTCAAAGACCTTGATCTCAAAGATTTTTTCCGCGTTATCCATGAGATCAGCGGTCTGAACGTGGTTCTGGATCCTGCCGTGAAGGGCAGCTTGACCATCGTGCTTGATGATGTTCCGTGGGACCAGGCATTGGCGATTGTGCTGAATAACAATGGACTGGCCTGCCAGCTCGAGGGAAATATTCTCCGCATCGCTACTCTGGAGACGCTCAAGACAGAAGCGGAAGCTCGCCGCGCCCAGCTTGAAGCTCAGGCTCTGGCCGTCCCCAAAAAGACAATTACCCGTTACCTCAGCTACGGACAGTCAAAGGACGCTGCTACCATCGTGAAGAAGTTCCTTTCTCCTCGCGGTGATGTGGTTGCCGATCCACGCAGCAATGCGCTGATCATTGAAGATATTCCCAGCGTTCTTCCCAAGATTGATGAGTTATTGAAAACGCTGGACCGCAAGACACCGGAAGTTGAGATTGAAGCCCGCGTAGTGGCATCCACTCGCACCTTCGCTCGCGACATCGGCACGCAGTTAGGATTCGGCTACGGCTTTGGCAATAACGTGATCGGCGGTGGCACGGGTACCAGTCCCATCGACGTCACTCTGCCGACTCCTCCGCGCTTCCTGACCGCGCCGAGCGATACCAATAGCATCCCGCTGTTCTCGAATTTGCCTGCAACGTCTCCGAACAGCGGCATCAGCTTCAGCAACGCTACTGCGGGCTTCCGCCTGGACTTCATTCTCACCATGGCGGAGAGCCGTGGATTGCTCAAGATTCTCTCACGCCCGCACATTGTCACGCAGAACAACATTCTCGCGCTGATCAAGCAGGGTGAACGAGTTCCTGTGGTCACGAACCAGCAGTTGGGTGGTCCTCCCACAGTCACTTACGTTGACGCCTTCCTGCGCCTCAGCGTCACTCCGCAGATTACAGCGGAAAACACCATTTTCCTGAATGTGGACGTGGAAAACACGGTCCCCGATTTCACCCGCGTAACCGGCCAGCAGTTGAACCCGACCCTGAACACGCAACAGGCGACGACACAGGTCCTGGTGACTGACGGCGGCACGGTGGTGATCGGCGGCGTGGTCCAAACCCAGAACAACCTGGCCATTGCTCAGGTTCCGGTACTGGGCAGCATCCCACTGCTCGGCAACCTGTTCAGGCACCAGACCGTCAACACTTCCACACAGGAGCTGATCTTCTTCATCACGCCGAAGATCATTCAAACCTAAGTTCCTAATCTGTTGTGCGTCTCTGTCAAAACCCCCGGTCAACCAGCCGGGGGTTTTGCAACTTGCTGAGCATGAGAACGGGCTGTCTTGCACAAGATTTGATCCGGCCATGTTCTGGCGGGAGAAGAGCCCAAGAACGGTTGCCTCTCTCCTGCTACCATATTCCGTGATGAACTACTCTCTTCGTCAGAAGCGTCTGTCCGAGCAATTAAGGCGTAATCGACTCGAAGCACTGCTGATCACGCATCTGCCCAACATCTTTTACCTGTGTGGGTTCAGCGG
>DASUBD010000431.1:0-5973 GCA_035763445.1 Candidatus Angelobacter sp. | reverse complement strand
GTCCAAGCTTGTGTAACGTTCACAAGTGGAAACCCGGCAGAGCAGGAATTGTCGGATAAGCATGATGTGGTTTTGTAAAGAAGGCTGAGTACCTTCACCCGTTCCCCCTTATGAAGAATACTTAATCCTAAAGGCCACCATTAGGGAGCCGGAGAGCATCTCAACCGAAACAAAGGGTGTACAGCATGCACGAGATGTGTGTCTCGCCGGTAAACAGGCTGCTCCTGGAATTGCGCGGAGTTGAGGAGCGCCTGCGCTTCTGGGTTGATTCTTCTGAAGAAAATGCTGTGTTGTTTGTGCAAAACCCCGCTGCAGCCCTGCGGACTGCTGATCTTGGCCTGGATGAAGAGCTCATCCAGGAATTTGAAATCGTTCTCAGGGGCATCGAGTCAAAATTAAGCTGCGTGGATTCAGTAACTTGCCCCGCCCCACACGTCCCTTAAAAAGATTCGAGTTTTGTGTTCCACCCAGGCCCTCTTAGTTGTCTCAATCCTCAGAAAGGGAGAAACAATGGCCTATTTCTCCGCACAGAGTGGCGACCGTATGCTGCAGGAGCTGAATCGTCATGAAACCCAGCTCAATACCTGGCTTAATAGCTCCCCGAACAACGTAATTCTGTTTATCGAAGATCCCGTGGCTGCTTTGCGGGTAGCAAACCTTGGAATCTCTGAAACCACTCTCGGAGAGCTACAGGAAACCATGAACGGCATCGTGCAGAAGCTGGCGTTCGCATAGTTTTTGCGGCCGGGAGACAAAGAGTTTCCGTCAACCCCTTGGCACCTCGAAGAAGAGAAGGCCCGGCATGATGAATGCCAGGCCTTCTTCTCGAGCAAGGGGGGTCAAGTCTCACTCGAAACGCAAAGCTTCAATCGGATCCAGCACGGCTGCTTTGCGCGCCGGATAGAAGCCGAAGAAGATTCCAACTGCCATGGAGAAGACCACCGCTGCGCCCATGGCTGCGGGTGAGATCAAGATATTCCATCCCAGCAGCTTGGTGATGGTGATGCTGGAGGCCACGCCGAACAGAATGCCCACAATTCCTCCGGCCAGGCTCAGGACCACGGATTCACTCAGGAATTGTCTCAGGACATCGGCTTCGGTTGCGCCAATCGCAATGCGGATTCCGATCTCTCGCGTCCGCTCGGTTACAGAAACCAGCATGATATTCATGATTCCGATGCCGCCAACAATCAGCGACACACCGGCAATCGAAGCCAGCAGCAGAGTCATGACCTTGGACGACTCGTCTGCCAGCTGCGCTACGTCTGCCAGGTTGCGCACGGTGAAATCATCATCCTGTCCCGGACGTATGCGATGGCGATCGCGCAACAAGGAAGTGATCTGCCCCTGTGCGGCGTAGCTTGCAGGCTGCGAAGTTGCGGAAGCCATGATGTACTGCAGCCAGTCCTGACCGGTGATTTTCTTCTGCAGCGTAGTGATGGGAACGTAGACGCCGTCATCCTGATCCTGACCCAGGCCGGATTGTCCCTTCGCGGTGAGCACTCCAACAACCTGGAAGGGCAGCGTGCCGATGCGCACCGTCTGTCCAATAGGATCAGAGTTGCCGAACAGGTTCTCCTGAACCGTTGCGCCCAGAACCACCACGTTGGTTGCGCGGGTCACGTCGTCCGGCGTGAAGTTGCCGCCGCGAGCGAACGTCCAGTTGCGAATATCAAAGTACTGCGGCTCAGTTCCGGTCACGCGCGTGTACCAGTTCTGGTTGTCGGACACGACTTGCGCGCTGGCGCCAGCTCCCGGAGCGGCTTCTGCAATGGTTGGTACTTCCTGGAGGATTGCCTTCATATCGTCATTCACCAGGGTTTTGGTAGCGCCGCCGCCCAGCCTGATCCCACCCTTGTTTATGCTTCCCGAGCTGATATAGAGCAGGTTGGTTCCCATGGACGCGATCTGGTTCTGTACCTGCTCCTGTGCTCCTTGTCCCAGACCGACGGTTGCGATTACCGCGCCCACGCCAATGATGATGCCAAGCATCGTAAGCAGTGAACGCATCTTGTTGCGCGCCAGCGCCCTGATTGCGATTCGTAAAATTGCCAGTAAATCCATAATGACCCCCGTCATTTGCTGATTGCCAGAATTGCCACGATTGCCAAAATTGACAATTGCTGCCCCAGCTGTTTCGTTCGTTTCTTCAGTCTTCGTCGATTGCCGGCAGCGTCTTCAGTACATCTGCCGCCCGCGGCCGTTTCTGTACCGGATCATCACGCCGGATCTTGCCATCGCGAAACACCACAATGCGCTTGGCGAATTGCGCGATGTCCGGCTCGTGCGTCACCAGCACAATGGTCAGTCCCTGGTCGTTGAGAGCCTGGAAAATCTGCATGATCTCCACAGACGTCCGGCTGTCTAGGTTTCCCGTGGGTTCGTCAGCCAGCAGGATTGATGGCTGGTTGACCAGCGCTCGCGCAATGGCGACGCGCTGCTGCTGTCCGCCTGAAAGCTGAGAAGGAAAGTGGTCCAGCCGTTCGCCCAGCCCCACCAGCTTCAGCACTTCTCTTGACCGCTCCAGCCGCTGCTCTTTTTCCAACTTGGCGTACAGGGTCGGCAGCTCCACGTTTTCAAGGGCCGTGGTCCTAGAGAGCAGATTGAAACCCTGAAAAACAAATCCAAGCTTCTTGTTGCGGATCGCAGCCAGGGCTTTCTTGTCGAGCTGGGAAACGTCAGTTCCTTCCAGAAAATACTTGCCGCTGCTCGGCTTATCCAGGCAGCCCAGCATGTTCATGAAAGTGGACTTGCCGCTGCCGCTCGATCCCATGATGGCTACAAACTCGCCCGGCTCAATCTTCAGATCCACTCCACGCAGCGCGTGCACCTTCGTTTCTCCCAGGTTGTAATACTTGTGCACGTCTTCCGCTGCGATCACCGGCGTTGCTGCCTCATTCGCGAGTACCGGTACTGCGTTGAATTCGACTTGTGCTAGCGTTGCCATACTCTTTTCCTGTTCCCGAGTGTCTTTGAACTCTCTGATATCTCTTTTCAGTGGTTCCGTCTCTCTGGGGTGAGATCTCATGCGACTCTCACCACAGAGCTGACGGTCACCTTACCTTCCCATGCCTCTCATGCCGCCGCCGCGCGATGAACCCATTCCAGGCGCTGCGGTGCTTCCGGTTTTCTGCGATGAAGCCGCCGCGCCGGTCACCACCTGGTCGCCGGGGTTCAGAGAACCCTTGAGCACCTCAGCCACTTCCGTACTGGTGTGGTCAGTGATGCCCAGCTTGATCTGCACCGGCGCCAGCGATTTCTTTGCGTCCATCTTCCAGACGATCGCGGTCTGGGCCTGCTGCTGTTGCACAGCCTGACCAGTCTTGCGCGTCCTGCCAGCATCAGCGGAGATTCCCGCCTGCTGCAGCAATGCGCTTACCTGGGTTGCATTCAAATCGGGCTTATACCGCAATGCACCGTTCGGGACTTTCACCACGTTGTTGGCGGAAGCCACCGGGATGTTCACGTAAGCCGTCATGCCCGGGTAAAGCTTCGTTTCCGGATTGTCAAAATCCACAACGGTGGTGTACGTCACCACGTTCTGTACCGTGGTTGCGTTCAAGCGCACGGCAGAAACTTTTCCGTAGAAGGTCTGCGTGGGAAACGCGTCAACTTTGAAGTTCACGGTCTGTCCGGCCTTGATGGAACCCACGTCGCTCTCGTCCGTACTTACGTAAACCTGCATCTTGGTCAGGTCCTGGGCAATGGTGAACAGAGTTGGCGCCTGCAAAGATGCCGCCACGGTCTGGCCCACATCCACGCTGCGGGCAACCACCGTACCGTCGATCGGAGACTTGATGGTGGTATTGTCCAGATTGGTCTGCGCGACTGAAACTGCAGCAGACTTCTGCTGCACCTGCGCCGCCGCCTGCGTCACCTGGGCCTTGGCTGCGCTCACCGCAGCAATGTCAGTATCGTTGGTCGCCTTGGCGGTATCGAGCTGCTGCTGCGGAACCACGCCCTCTTTTGCCAGAGTGGTGTAGCGGTCAAAGTCCAGCTTCGCCTGGGCCGCAGCCGCATCGGCCTTTTCCAGGTTTGCCTTGGCGGCGATCAGGTTGGCCTGCGCGTCGGCCAAGTCGGCTTTGGCCTGCAGCAACGCTCCTTTAAACAGAGAGGGATCAATCTGTGCGATCACCTGCCCCTTGCGGACGTGAGAATTGAAGTCCGCACTAAGCGTCTGGATGGTGCCGGAAACCTGCGATCCTACCTGAACGGTGGTTACCGCGTTGATGGTGCCCGTGGCCTGTACCACGTCCTGGATGTCGCCCTGCTGCACCTTCTCGGTGTAGTACTGGGGCGCTTTCCTGGTTTGAAACTTGAACGCCGTCAGTGCCGCTATTCCAACCAGCAGCACGGTAATGATGAGCCATTTGTTATGGATGAATTTCATTTTCTTTGACCCCCGGCCGCTTTTCCGGCCTTCTGAAGTATTTGACCCAGCCCGGGACCGGAATATGGTTAAGACTGAAGGGACTGGAGTAAATATTTGTCAGCGAAGAGGCGATAACGAGGAGAAGACGTTAATGGAACTTAACACATTGCCAAAACTGCCAAGATTGCCATGATTGCCAAAATTGATGATGCTGCTTTTGCAGCAAGCTTCCCGGTGCCGCTTTCAATCTTGGCAATTTTGGCAGTGATGGCAATTCTGGCAATTCGGGGCAAAAGCGAGTCCCCTGCCCAAGTAGTAAAATAAGATGTTTAACTGACTCTCAAAGGACTCACTATGGCTACTGCCCTTGAAACTTCCCGCCCTACTCTCCGCGTTCCCTATGATCCGTTCCGCAACGAGCCGCTGACGGACTTCACCAACCCGGAAAATGCCCGGAAAATGCGCGATGCGCTGGCCAAAGTGCGGGCTGAACTGGGCCGGGAATATGACATGGTCATCGGTGACCAGATGATCAGGACCAAAGAGAAAATTATCTCTACCAATCCGGCCAATCCATCCCAGGTGGTAGGTGTTTTCCAGAGCGCCGGACGCGAGCACGTGGAACCGGCCATCCGGGCGGCGGCTGCCGCGTTTGAGACCTGGAAGCGGACTACGGCCGAGGAGCGGGCGTCGTTGATCCATCAGGTCGCCGGCATTCTGCGCGAGCGCAAATTCGAGTTTTCCGCCTGGATGGTTTATGAGGTGGGCAAAAACTGGGCTGAAGCAGACGCCGACATTGCCGAAACCATCGATTTTGCGGAATTTTATGCGCGCGAAGCGCTGCGCCTTGCCAAGGCTGAAACTCCGGTGCAACTGCCCGGAGAGCATGACACCCTAATGTACATTCCTCTGGGTGTGGCTGCGGTAATTCCGCCGTGGAACTTCCCCTGCGCCATTATGGCCGGCATGACCATGGCAGCCATCGTCACGGGAAACACCGTTGTCCTGAAGCCCTCGCATGACTCACCGGCCATCGCCGCCAAGTTCTTTGAAGTCCTGCAGGAAGTCGGGATCCCTGATGGCGTGGTGAACTTCTGTCCCGGCTCAGGATCGAGCTTCGGCGCGGGATTGGTTGAACACCCTCAGCTTCGCTTTATTGCATTCACCGGATCCAAGGAAGTGGGGCTCGATATCAATCAGCGGGCCGCCACTCCGCGAACCGGTCAGAAGTGGATCAAACGCACCATCCTCGAAATGGGCGGCAAGGATTCGATCATCGTGGATGCAGATGCCAATCTGGATGCGGCAGTAGAGGGTGTGGCGCAAGCCGCTTTTGGCTTCCAGGGACAGAAGTGCTCCGCCTGCTCGCGCGCGATTGTGGATGAGAAGGTTTACGACGTGTTCCTGGAGCGCCTCAAAGATCGGGTGAGCAAAATCACCGTGGGTGATCCGGTGGAAAACAAGCCGATGGGTCCCGTGGTGAGCGAGAAAGCGTTCAAGAGCATCCTCAATTACATCGAGATCGGCAAGAAAGAAGGCCGAGTGATTAACGGTGGAGGACCGGCCAAAGAAGCCGGTGATGGATATTTCATCCAGCCAAC